>CAZFJT010000087.1:0-7726 GCA_964519135.1 uncultured Syntrophales bacterium
ATGGCTTCTTTGATCCTGTTATGCAGGCGCTCACACTAAATTCAATACATTATCTCTGTTCTAGAGCAGCCCGGAACCGACACTACTACCAGGAGGCCCAAACAAATTAATTTTGCCTATTGGCTTGTTCCCGGTCGATCTTAGAATCAGGACCAGTCAATGAGCCATACTTGTTGAATTCGTTCCTGGCCTCAATCACCAAACTCCTGGATTCCTCCACCAACCTCTCCACATTTGAGATCAGCTCGGTTTTATTGTCTCTTTGCTCATATGTTCTTATAGCCTCGGTTAATTTGTCCAATCTTTCATTGATCTGGTCAAATTGATTAGGTGATTGCACAGCAAAAATATGATCAGGGCTTTTGGTATGGCCGGACTTTCTCCTTATCGAAAAGAGCGCGAACAAACCAATTAATACCAGTATTCCGAGAAGAACATAAGGGTTGAGCCCATTGCCCCAAATGAGCCACGATCTTTGGAGCACAGATGTTGATAGATCAGATTTTAGGCCTGTGAGGTCATTCCTTACTGTTCCCATTTCAGAGGCGACACTTCCAAGGCTCGTGTTCACTTGAGCCACATCAAGTTTGAGATCTGATACCGCGCTTCTGATTTGAGACGCTTTGCCTGATATATCTGATATTCCCCTGAGGGCCTCAGGAAAATCCTTTGTCACTATCCTATCTGTCCTGTCCATTAGGGTTGCGCCGGTTTGAGACTCTTTGAGACCAAAATGTAGGACCAGACCTATTACAATTGCCTGCGCGACACATAGAATGATCAGAAATCCAAGAGCCAGTTTTATTTCCGAACCAAATTTCTTGTCCATTTTATAACTCCTGGTAATATTTTTCTGGGCGCAATTTTCTAGCCTGGAATCGACGCCACTTCGATGGTTTAGCCTCAAATAATTGATATCATGAAACAGACAAATAATCCAGTGCGAAATATTGGTTAAAGACGCATTGAGCACATAGCATAGGCTAAAGAATGTTCAATTAGATTCTAAGGTAGAGCCTTTCTGGCCAATTTGCACGTCTAAATAATAGGCGCCCATAAATCCACGGCAAGTCCAATCCCTTTAAAGGTAACTATTTTGATCAAGATTGTCTGAGATCCGGCCTAAAAAGCATTTTGTCCATACAATCTGGGACAACTGATCTTTGAAGGTGTTCAAATGGCCAATGTTTTGAAATTTGGTTAATAAGTTGTATTATGCCTAATTCTATTAAATGAGGTTTAAAGATTGTGGAGGACGATATTTGACGAAACAGGAAAAGAGGATTCTACTGGTAACTTCCTTTGGACACTTTGTCAGCCACTACAATATGTTGGTGTTTCCGGCTTTGGTGCTGCCTTTAACTCACACCCTACACCTTGGAATTCCAGGAGTGCTGGCGTTGTCATTTTGGCAATATTTATTGTTTGGCTTAACAGCGCTTCCTTGGGGGCTGATGGGTGATCGATGGGGTGGCCATAATTTGATGGCTTTGATGTTTCTGGGCGCAGGCGCCAGCGGTATATTGGCGGGATTTTCAACTGATGACCCGACCACCCTCACCCTTGCCTTAGCGGGAATTGGGTTATTCTCAGGGATTTACCACCCAATAGGCCTTGGTCTTATATCAAAGGGGATAGAGCGCATTACAATGGCCATGGGTTACAACGCCATGTGCGGAGGCCTTGGTTTGGTGGCCGCCCCAATTTTGACTGGTCTCATAAATTGGGCTTCAGGACCCCACGGAGCTTACCTGTTTCTCGGACTCGTTAATATTATCGGCTTCATATTCGCTCTAAAGCTCAAGACTAAGGATTACGTCAAAGAAGAGAAGAAAACGGTTGAACAGAATTCAAACAAGAGCCTGGTTCCGTTCCTGGTCCTGTTGGTGGCGATGATGCTTGGAGGCATAGCCTATAGGGGCGCAACAGTAATATTACCGGCATATATAGAGCTTAAGAGTTCAGGAATATTCGAGGCCATAGCGGGTATTATTAATATTAAACTTTCGGATAATCTCCTGGCCACTGCAATAACTTCGCTCATATACCTTGTGGGAGTTGTGGGGCAATATACAGGAGGTGTTGTGGGTGAGCGTCACGACAAAAGGTACTCTTACCTTGTTTTTCACGCAATTTGTATACCCGCGGCTTTTCTGATGGCTTTTGCGTCAAATTCCTGGCTGGTAGGACTGGCCTTTGTGTACTTCTTTTTTCTCTTGGGCATGCAGCCAATTGAAAATACACTTGTAGCAAAGATAGCTCCAAAAAAATTGCACCACTCAGCCTTTGGCATGAAATTCATACTCACGTTCGGAGTTGGCGCCCTTGCTGTTAAACTGGTTGAATATGTCGAGGCTATTTGGGGCATCGAGGCCGCGTTCATAACTTTGGGCATAACTTCTATGATATTGGCGCTCTCCATAGTGGGATTGATCATGGTAACAAGGCGTAAGCCGGAATTTTGGTAGACATGATTAGGCGTTGGGGATAAATCAAGCGTACTATTACGGCAGGAGGGCTACATTGGCTAATAGTGATTACAAGTACAAGCGGGAAGACTTCGGTCCCTTAGCAGTGGAATTAATAAGATTGGATATTTATTTAAATTTCCTGGCAGAATATGTGGAGGCCGAGAATACCCTGAGTATGAAAGCTCTTGGCGGCATGACAGAATTGGAGTTGGACGCGAAAGACCTTGAGATAATAAAAATTGAGTGGATTCACAATGAGACCCTGGAGGATGACCTTCCAACAAGACTTGGGTTCACTTACCTGAAAGTGGACAACAAGCTGGTGATTAATCTTCCCAGGGAAGTGAAAACAGGGGAAACATTCAAAATAAGAACTCTTACAAGGTGCACGCCATCGGACAACATTCTTGAGGGGATTTACAAGGATGTGACGCCTCAAGGGGCGCCACAACAGTACATGTCCCAGTGCCAGCAATGGGGATTTCAGAGGATTATGCCGATTATTGATGATTGTAGGGCAAAATGCCTCATGACCACCACCCTAGAAGGAGACGCAAAATACACCCATCTGATCTCAAACGGCAATATCAGCGCCCATAAGATTCCTGAGTTTCCTGCAAATAATCAGGGTGATTCTTCCGAAAGGCAAGTGATCACCTATGATAACCCAATTCCCATGGCGCCGTATCTTTTTCTGGCAGTCGCGGGGACATGGGACACCTTGTCGGATACCGTCACATATGACGATGGTTCCATGGTTAGATTAGAGTATCTAGTACCTCCTGGAAGAGTTGAGGGCGCAAGGATACCCATGGAAATACTAAAAGAGTCGGTTCTATGGATCGCACGCACACAGGGCTATAAATATCCGGCCGATACGTACAGGACCATCTGTATGACCAAGTCCAACTTTGGCGGTATGGAGAATGTGGGCAATACTACCATCGTAACAGACGCGGCCTTGATTGACGAACACACCCTGGACCAATCATTGATATACGCGCACGGTGTTATAGTTCATGAGTTTGAACATAATCAATGCGGCAGTGAAACCACAATGGAGACACCGTTTGATGTATGGCTGAATGAAGCTTTTACTGTGGATGTTGAAAGGCAATTTCTTGCCGACTGTTTTGATCATACATTTATGAGGCTGCTACAGGTGGACTCCATAAGGAACCCTCTGCTGGGCCCTTTGGCCATAGAAGATAGTGGAGTGGCCGGAAGGATAGTTCGTGAAGGTTTCAATGATCCTGATGAACTGATCGACGGGGTTACTTACGTTAAGGCCGCTGAAGTCATTAGAATGTTGAGGCTGGTTATTGGCCAAGACCTTTTCACCAAGGCCAAGGACCTCTACTTCAGTAGATATCATAACTCCAACGCGAATACTGATCAATTTTTCCAATGCTTTGAAGAAGTATCCAATCAGTCGCTAAGTCAATTCATGGAAGGTTGGCTTCTAAGGAGAGGCTACCCCCATGTAACTGCTAAAACCACATATGACCCGGAGAAAAGAGAATGCAGGATCCAATTCGAGCAGGTTGTTGAATCAAACGACGCGCCATTTCATATTCCGATCGAGGTGGCTTTAGTGGACAGGGAAGGTTTGAGTATTCCAGGAACCGAGCGGGTTTTTCAACTTAAGGCAAAAGCGGATAACCTTACATTTGAGAATATAGAAGAAGAGCCTGCTGTTGTATCCATCAATAGGGGCTATTCATTTTATGGAACCTACAAAAGACTGGACGCGACATGGGAAAAGCTGATCTCTCAGGCAAAACTGGACACTGACTCTTTTAATAGGGTTGAAGCCATGCGGGAGATAACAGACATCCAGAGGATAGAACTTCTTGAAGATCCAGGGGCAAAGATCAACTCCAGTTGGTTGGACCTATTTGGAGAGATGTTAAAGGAACAATCACTTACCCCGGGTTTGCGCGCCCAGATGCTGAGAATTGACGAGCAGCCCCTTGACCGGCGCTACTCCACATGGCGCAAAGAGTTGGTTGGCGCCAGGGAAATTATGTTAGAAGCAATTAATAGGAGGTATAAACCATTATTGGTTGAAAAGTTCCATTCCATTGACACTTACCGCATTCCAAAGTCCCCTAAGGACGGTATAGAGGAGAGGGCCCTTAAGAATCTCATTCTTGAGTTCATAGTTGTTGATGATCAACCTGAGAGCCATGAGATGATTCTTCGTCACCTGGAAAACGGGGTAGCAGCCTCTGACAAGGTAGCCGGCCTGACTTTGCTGAACAGGACCACAGCGCCTGACAGAAACGATATACTAGAGAGGTATTACGAGAAATGGCGCGATCATGTGAGCGGTTACGCAAATTATCTCAGAACCATTTCCAGCGGCGCCCATGAAGAAGTATTCCATATGATCGAAAAAGAGAAAAACCGCGATACATTTGACATTACCCACCCTACCCTATCAAGGGCCCTGTTTCTGCCCATGGCCATGAACAGCAAAATGGTTTGGACCGATCAGGGGATCACCTGGGTGGAGGATAAAGTTGTTGAGCTGAGTCGGATAAATGAATACACAACCGGCCGTCTTCTTTCAGTGTTCCAACACGCTAGGAAATTAAGGCCGGAACTCAAGGAAAAGGTCATTAAGGCCCTTGAAGGTATTCTGGAAAAAGTTCCTGGGGATGTAAGCCCAAGTGTTAATGGCCAGGCCCGCTCGTATTTGGGCCTGTAAAACCTCATAATAAACAAAGATCTTTCGCCGGATAAACTGGGCTAGATAAATTTTGTGCAGTCAAAGACGGCCTGAAAATATTTCCACGCATTACTTCGGTTATTCATATGCGCTGAACTGTTTAAAACTTTGGCTAATTTCCAACATTTTGGAACGAGATACAGCAAAGATCATGGATATAACAGAACTCACATTCAGCTTTAACGCTTACAATAACTTGTCTTATAAGGAGCGCAAATCATGGCGGATATCTATGAACAATTGGCAGAAAAGCTCAATTCATTGCCCAATGGATTCCCATCCACACCTGACGGTTTGGAATTAAAAATACTCAAAAAGATCTACACAGATGAAGAGGCTGAGATGACACTGAAAATCAGCCCATTGCCAGAATCTGTGGATCAGATTGCCTCAAGATGGGGAAAACCAGCGGAAGCCACCCAGGAGATTCTCGATCAACTTGTACACAAAGGCCAGATTGGATCAGCAAGGATGAAAGGTGTTCAGAAATATTTTCTCCTGCCGTTTATGGTCGGGATACTGGAGGAACAGTTACCCCACCTGGACAAAGAACTAACAGACCTCATAGTGCAGTACGTCCCTCATCTCATGCCCACACTCGGGGGTTTCGAGCCTGCGGTTATGCGCACTGTGCCGACCAATATAAAAATAGACGCTGAACATCAAGTTCACCCTTATGAAGACCTGCGAGCTGTAATAGAAAAGGCCCGGTCGTTTCAATTGATGGATTGCATGTGCAAGAAGATCAGTGAATTCCAAGGTGATCCTTGCAAACACTCAGTGGAGGTTTGCCTGGGAATATCCAATTCAGAAGGGGCTTTTGACAAATACAAGAGAGGCAGGATCATAAGTAGAGAAGAGGCCTTGGAGGTTTTGAAAAAAAGCGAGGACGAAGGGCTTGTTCACTCAACATATAACGTTCAGAATGGTCAAATGTTCGTTTGCAACTGTTGTTCCTGTTGCTGTGGAATACTTATCGGGATGAAGAGGTTCAACGCTCCTTATCTTATGGCGTCGAGCAATTATATAGCTGAAATTGATCAGGACTCATGTGTCCAATGCGGAGTGTGCGCAAATGAGCGTTGTCCAATGGAGGCAATCTCAGAAGGCCCAGATGGCTACGTGGTCAACCCTGAAAGATGCATTGGTTGCGGGGTTTGCTCCACAGGCTGCGAATCAGAAGCCATTGCAATGATCCGCAAGCCCGAAGAACGACTGGATCAACCGCCTAAAAATATTGTGGAATGGTATATGAAACGTTCGGCAAATCGGGGAGTTCAGATTAAGCTGGATTAAATGATTACTGCTGGGATGAATATAGATTATTCAAGACCTGAGTAGTAAATCTCCAACCCATGAATCGCCTTGGGCCCGCTATATTGTGTGATAACCCAAGGCGACTGTCGTAAATGAAACTGTTCATTCTTTAGAAGGCTTTAGCTTTTTTTCCGTTTTCCCGGCCACACCGGATACACCCACGGGTTTTGCGCTATCCGAGGGCGCAGGGGGCGGCCCCATGAGTTTGAGTGGAGCGCCCTTTGGCGTTCCCCTTAATTTCTTTTTAGATATGTCTGGAAAATTAACCACCATGATATTGAAGGATTTGTCAGAAGCCATACCTTTTAGGGCGCTTTCCAGAACTTTCAATTTATCCTTTTCCCCTTTGTGGATTACAAAAAACGGGTCCGATTCCTTGGTTTCAAGGGACTTGAGATCCACCGGCGCAGAGGAGATGTAGAAGGAGAGCTTGGCGCCTTCGGTTTTATCCGATAATCTCAATTCAGCTTTTGAGTCGGGTCCGAATAGAGTTAGTGTTTCCGAACCTTTTACAAGTGTTGATGGGCTTTCGGGATTCGGGAAGAAAACCATCACATCCCCATTAGGAGAGAAGAAAACCCCAATAATGTGCGCGTCCATTTTGGGCTTCAGTTCAATAGCAACCCTGTCCCCTTTTTTGAAAAACCCCTTTTCAGGCTCTAAAAACTTTGCTTCCACTTCTATTGCCTCAGGCCCTGGAGCGCCCACATCAATTATTTCGGCTTCTTTCATTTCCTTGGTTTCATCAGCAAATGAATTAAAGCATGTTATCAAGCAAAAAAGTAAAACAACTGAGAGAGCTTTGAAAAAAGACCCTTTTGTTTGGCTCATGTCGTCCCCCTTGAATCATTATTGGTTCGTGTTAATCAATCACCTTAGCCAGCATAGCGTTTGATATATTATAATTGTTTAAAACTTGTTAACCGGATAACATCCATAAGCCAACGCAGAAAACATCCATATATTAGCGTATATTGAAGGCGCCATCAAGACCCCCAAAACTCCTATGGGAATTGATCGTATTTAATGATATTCTGATGAGAGTGGCAAGTTCAAGTGCGCTGTACCAACAGACGCGCGCCATGAGATTATAATGAAAAATTGACCGGAAGATCAGCTTTATAAAAAAGTCTTTACAGTTCAAGTTCTTAGATCAAAGGGGCCTTGATCATGCAAGGTCATAGAATTCAGGCAAGAGGGGTCT
>CAZFJT010000087.1:7736-7974 GCA_964519135.1 uncultured Syntrophales bacterium
AGAGGTCTTGCTTGACATCAGGAACGGGATTTCAGACCCGGATTTGATGGTCAAGTACAAACTTTCAGCCAGGGGGCTGGGCAGCCTGTTCAGGAAGCTCGTCAGCGCAGGTCTGCTTGAACCCAAAGAGCTGGAAATGAGGCCAGGGGCGTCAGATCCTGAGCTTGATTTGGATCTATCCAATGTGAACATAAATGCCAATAGTGTTCTTGAGCCGACTCAATCCGTACCGAAGGAT
>CAZFJT010000087.1:7984-8987 GCA_964519135.1 uncultured Syntrophales bacterium
ATTGTGGACTTATCAGCCGGAGGATCCAAGGCGGCGAGTTTTGTTAAGGGCCTGGTGCGCCGGCAGGAAAGTCCGCCACTGGTAATGATTTCAGATGGCGCCTCCAAAAGCGAGGCCACGTCTCTATTGGCTATTGGCGCCCGCCAAATCATTTTTGAAGATAATGAAGAGATCTTATTTGAGAAGACGCTTGAAATGGCGGCTAAAAACGCGGAGCTTCTTAAATTCAAGGCTGATCACAAAAGATTGATTGAAGAGGAGGTGCATGATCGCACACTGAATCTCTTGCAAACCAAAGACTTCCTGAGAGGTATTCTGGATAGTTCCACTCTGGTCTCTGTTATCGCAACCGACATGGATCAGAGTATCCTGTTTTGGAACAAGGGCGCTGAGAACATATTTGGATACACCTCCAACGAAATGATCGGTTCCAAGATATCCAGATTGTACCCCCCTGATGATGAAACAAAGGGAACCATAGAACAATTAAGATTTGGCGCAAGGAATAAATCAGGCGTATTGTACGCGAGGATGAATCAGATAACAAAGACCGGGGAAATAGTTACCATGTCACTGGCAATAACACCCATGGTAAGCGCCAATGGCGAAGTTCGCGGAATCTTGGGAGTTGGCTTGGATGTTACTGAAGAGGTGAAACAACAAAAAGAGATAATGGATCTGTTGAATCAGGTCCGGAAAACACAGGATGTCACTGTGTTCTCATTGGCCAGGTTGGCTGAATCAAGAGATGAGGAGACTGGTTCGCATTTAATAAGGATTCAAAGATATTGCAGGGTTCTTGCTGAGGGGCTTATAGCTCGCAGGCCGGATATTACTTTACTGGATTCCAAATTCATTGACGATCTGACACAATCTTGCGTACTCCATGATATTGGCAAGGTGGCGGTTCCTGACGAGGTTCTCATGAGTACAGGTAAGTTTTCTCCTGAACAGCGCAGGGTTATGGAAAAGCATACCATATTGGGGGGAAGGGCTTTAGAGG
>CAZFJT010000088.1:0-8959 GCA_964519135.1 uncultured Syntrophales bacterium
CTCTCCAGACCACGTTCAGACAAACCATGTTTTTTCATCAGGTCGTCATTTGGAATATCCTTGGCCAAGTCCATAAGGATTTCCGTGGCGCTGAGCACCGGCTTCTCTTTAAACATATCCGGCACATCCATCACCACTGTTATGTTGGATACATCAATGTACGGCTCCACACTCGGATCTACATTGACGAACCTCACATACAGGCCTTTGGCCTTTATCTCTTCATAGTGTCTTGTTAGATGTACAGTAAAGTCTCCGCAAACTGATTTCACTCCGCTGAAATCTATAAGTATGCCTTTTTGGGGGTTGGAGCTTAGCCACTCTATGGTAGTGTCGAGAAAATCCTCCACATGCTGCTCTTGTACATCATCAATTATGGCCTTTAAACGATAAAATTCCTCCTCTTCGGTTAGTTCAAAGGCCTTGTCCACTTGCCCCACATAGTATTTTGGCGCCATGGCGTTCCTCGGTAATAGCTGCTTCAAATTCTACATGGCTAGCGCGGCTGATTTTTGGTTCCAATTCAAATAACTGGGGTTACTATGGAACAGCCGGACGAGTCTGAAGGCTCTAAGCCACTGCAAAAGACTATACTGCTTTAAAGATCTCTTGTTCAAGGCAAAACTTGCAAGCAAGGTAATTTATGGTTTCTACCTTGATCCTGACACCATAAAACAACCCCATTCCGCAGAGCGATTTGACAAAAAAGTTTTGGAGCGAGTCTTTAATCCCGTTATATATATTTCTTTCTCTATCTTACCGCCTATAGACTTTATCAGGGACCTGAAGTCTCTCACTGTGAGTGGATGTATATCAGGGGTGTTATACCAGGGATGGGGATACGCGGCGGTTAAAGGGGCCTTACCGGTTACCAAATAAGACAGGGCTATCTTCCAGTGCCCATAGTTCGGAAACGCGATAATGGATTTTGAACCCACCCTGAGCATTTCACTGACCACATGGTCAGCTCTCATTAGCTGCTGGAGCGTTCTGCTCAAGATCACGTATTCATAGCTCTTATCCGGAAACCCCTCCAAGCCCTCGTCAAGATCGAGCCTCATCACCCTTATGCCACGTTCAATGCATCGGATGACCTTTTCTTCATCCAACTCAACTCCGCACCCTTCAACCTCCTTTTCATCCCTCAATCTTTCGAGCAATGTTCCGGTGCCGCAACCAAGGTCCAAAACCCTTGTTCCAGGCGTAATAAGATCAATTATGACATTAAAACCCACCTGGAACTCATGGAATGGGGATTTCGGCGCGGGCTTGTCTCTAGACGTTCTCAAGGAACCCCCCGATAATACGTGTCAGTTTGGGCATGCCGGCTGAGACCAAGAACGAATCATGTCCATAATGCAGATCAACTTCTATGAATGAGACATTTTTCTTCAGAGCTTGAAGGGCCCGCACCATACTGAGCGACATGCTGGTGGGATAAAGCCAGTCAGAGGAAAAAGAAACTATAAGGGTCTTGGCCTTGAGTTTTTCAAAGGCCTTTTCAAGTCCGCCGTAAGAATTTTGCAGGTCAAAGCGGTCTATGGCCTTTGTGATCACAAGATAGGAGTCCTCATCAAAGCGCTGCATGAACGCGGACCCTTGATGTTCCAAATACGATTCCACTTCAAATTCATCGCCCCCTAGCGCGTCCTCTTCAAGGCTGTACCTTATGCCATGCATATCCTTGAGTTTAAGATTTCTGCCAAACTTCGCTTCCATGGTTTCTTCAGATAGGTAGGTGATATGGCCTATCATTCTGGCCACCGCGAGCCCTCTGCCATGCTTTCCGTCATCCGTGCGTTCGTGAGAAAGGGCCGGATCACTGTATATCGCGTTGCGGCCCACCCAGTCAAAGGCAATGCCCTGGGGCGAGAGCCTGGCTGTTGCAGCTATGATAACCGCTGAACTCAACCTGTTGGGATATCGGACCGCCCATTCCAGAGCCGTCATCCCTCCCATTGATCCCCCTATGACATTATGGAGCTTTTCTATTCCAAGATGGTCCATGAGCATTGACTGCACATTGACCATGTCACCTATTGTGATCAGGGGAAAGGATCTACCATATGGCTTGTTGTCAGATGGGTTGATGCTCATGGGCCCGGTGGTTCCTTTACAACCACCCAGGCAATTGGAACAGACTACGAAGAACTTGTTGGTGTCGATCCCTTTGCCTGGACCAACCATTGCGTCCCACCAACCCTTCCTTCCATTCTCATCAATCCCAGCCGCGTGAGCGTCCCCTGAAAGGGCGTGGACAATCAGGACAGCATTGTCTTTATTTGCAGACAGTTCTCCATAGGTTTCGTACGCAACAGTCAAAGGCGCGATTCTCTTACCGGACTCCAGGGTGACCCCGGGAAATTCAGCGTAATTTGTGCTTACCGATCCGTAACTTCCGTCGGAATCCGCATATTCCTTTATGGTCTCAGGCGCCATACTAGGCGTAGGCCTCCATTAATCGATTATTATCTGCGCCGCGCAAAACCTCTTGGAATCATGCGCTTGTATTGTTCCAAGCCCACATCGGATATTACATGATACTTTGTTTGAGTCCTGTATCCAATAAATGAACACTTGAGCCTGGAAATCTCAAAGACCGTATAACCTATTAATCGACCTCGATCAAGGGGCCTGGTAAGAGGGGACCGATGGACTTTTGCACCCCGCTTTCATTAGGGCCTCTTCAGCCGAATACTTCCGACCGGATTCAGCTATTGAACGCAGGAATTCACCTGCGGATTTGCTTGAATACCAGTTTGGGCCAAAATCATCTTCAAGTCTTTCCTTGAGCTTCTCAACGCAGGACCAAGCGGTAATATAATCCAGCGCGTAAAAATCCGATGACATGTCCACAAGATATCCCTGGGGCTCATATACGAAACCAGTGGCCCTGGAGAGTCTCTGGCAGTACATTTCAGACTCTTTGAACGCGTTCCTGTCGAACAAGTCTTTTTCGGCAAGAAATTTGCCAATGTGCCTTCGAATAAGACAAAGCCTCCTGGTCCTGTGAACACTCGCGATTTCATCCGCGTCCCTGGGCGTGAGTTGCGCCATGTCGGTAAGCCACGTAGGATTGCCGATCAATTCCATGAAGAGAAAAGCAAATGTTTCATCCAGCGCTGGTGTCCTGTACAGCCTCTTGTCCTCCACAGGGAGCCCTGGGGAAATGTTCGCGAGAAAATACGCGTGACCTGTTTCATGAAGCAGGGTCTCATAGTCTATCAATCCTCCAACAGGCTTCATCAATACATGAATATCACCGGGTATTTCCACACCCACACATATTCCGTCCGGATTCTTGGCTTCATAGACTGAAGTGTCCATTGTTACGCCTGAGTTTGCGTCCAAATCGAATCCCAATCCTGAAAATGTGTTTTTCACTGTCTGGTCGAGCTTTGCCATGGGAAAATGCTGATCAAACTCCTTGATACGGACCAGGTAAAGGGCGTGATACCTACTGAGACCCTCACTAAAAGGCCTACCTATACTTTCCTCCACCCAAGGCGCCATGAGTGAATTGTAAATATCATCGGTTTGGGACAAGTAATCTTCGTACTCCCTTGCCAGTAAATTGAAATTTACTTTCTTCTTTGCCGCGCAATAATCAGAATATGTCTTGTACCCGAATCTCTCCTGGCAAAGCTTTGCCGTAACCTCTATTACACCTGTGAGTATTGGATTTATTATTCCCTTAAAAAAGATCGAGCACTCACTCTGCATCTTTTCGCGCTTGTTGAAATCCGGTTGAGCCTGAAGCCATGGAACCGCTTCCACCAGTGGGATCTTCTCGCCGTTCACATGCATGCGACCGCCGGAGGTGTAAAAATTCATCATGTCCGTCAGAGAGGCCACTTCGCTCTCCAAGGCCAGATCCATACAACCGAAAGCGATTTTTTCCAGCCTCAGCTTTTCCTCTTCAGAATCAGCTTCTGAAATCATATTTCGCAGTTGGTCAATTTTTGCCTGATCCACAGGGCCTGGATTCTCCTCGAAAATGTCTTCCACTCTCAAGGCGCTCCTCATGCCTCGCCTTTGGGTCACGGATATTTCGCCCAATTCCCTGTGAATCGTGTCTATTTGCCTGATTAGCTTACTAATATCCAATTCAGCCAATTCACCTTTCCAATAGATTAATGAAAAGCTCGCTGAAAAGATTCTTGAAAATTGAATCTCTATGTCGCGTTCAGATGAGCTGTTTACTCCCTAATGGGATGACCTATAATAATACCATGTCTTTAGGACCATGTCGCCCATGAAGAACATCACACCAGTAGAATCTCGTGATCCCTCTCTGGCGCCCCTGTTTGTTTTAATTATGTACAAACATATAGATGCCGCGCAATTGACTTAACGCTACAGTGCGCAGCGCTTGGGTCAGCGCGCTTAACATGATGACCGGGGTTTCCAATAGATCAGGCGGACCTGTATCTTGGGGAATGATTGTACCTATGGCCGCTGTTCTTCCTTCTGTTGTCCTTGTAGTCCCTTGGGGAATTGTTGTGCCTCTTTGCGCTCTGATTCATCAAACAATCCCAAGAACAATAGCCATATACACTATACGTCATGACCTGATTAGTGGAAAACTCTTTTCCGCATGTTTTACATTTAGCCAAACCTTTTTCCTCCATTACCGCAGTATCGGTTTTGAATCATGTGATGTTTCAAGTCTCGTCACGATTATAACCAGCCAGTGAAATCCGGTCAGCGCCCCAACCAAATCGCATAAACTCCGACGCCCGAGCTTCACTGACGCCACTACCACACACCTGTCCAGACTTCTTGAACTTGCCTTGAAGTCTGCAATCCGGACGCCCCCAATCGCTAAACCGATATTTTTGGTTGATCCAGATAAATGGTTTAATTATTCAAATGACAATCTCTTTTTGATATCTTCCCTGGGTTGGGGATAATCAAAGCGCAGTAGCCAGTCGGTTTTAAGTGGAACGGGCTGGAACTCGCTTATTATTATTCTATTCCGTCCGGAATAGGTCTAACGTCAGCAGGGATTACAAAAATATTATTGCTGTGCCTTGTCATATGACACAAATTCACGTCGCGGTTTGTTACAGATATCGCCAAACAGCGAAGCGAAAATCATAGCCGCCATAAAACTTCCATAAACAAATACCGGTCTATTTCTACTTTCACTAGTCTTTAAATCGTCAGAGGCGGGCATTGCCGGATTAAATATTATTAACTCTCATTAATTGAGTCATCCATATTTTAAGAACGTTCCCAAATAAGTCAATATTATTTTGGAAGTTCCAATCCCGGCCCCTAATAGCCGTAATGGTAAAGCCGCCGGTCGGGTTAAACGCTGTTAGCCGGAGCCCTGCTATAGCGCGGCCGGCGCCATGAAATGGGTCGCTCGTGCCTACTGATGGCTTGTTATCACCTCTTGCCCCCCTTGTCAAACCGATTAGATTGATCCATAGTAAAAAAATTACTAGGGAACCTGAAATAAACCTTATTTCACTGGTGATTTGCCATGAGCCCTCCAAGATTGGACCAGTTATTGTTCGCTCCATGTTTTCTCCAAACCGTGGGCCAGGTGGGTTCATTTGTCCCAAGCCACGCATAACCGCCTCAGAGGATATGTTATTAGCTTTCTTCCGTCAAATCAGACCTTTTTGACTTTTCCCCCATGATTCTCTATGATAATTCACTTATATCGGCGCCTAGAGAGGCTCATGATGAGGCTCAATATTAAGCTGCTATTTTTTTTAACGATTAGCCTGATGTTATCATCTTGCGGGGCTTTGAATTATATCAAGGGAGGCCTTCACGCGAAACTGGACAAAAATGTGACTATTTCATCCATGTTGCAAGATCCTGAAAGGTTTCTGGACGAAGATGTGGTCTTCTCAGTGAAATACAGTAAAAAAGGCGACAGACCCTGCCCTTTGGGTGAGGATTACGTGAATTTTGTAATCAAGGACCGAATCAGCTACATATCCCTTGACAAGGCCTGGATAAAAAAAGACGCTTCAGACGTGCTGAATAATTTCGATGAAGACGACACGGTGGTAATGAAAGCCAAGATATTCAAAATAGATAAACAGAGGGAACCGAATCTCTTGGCCTCGAAGATCGTCCCTGAGTAATGTTGATCAGATTCAACGGAATCAAAGAAACCCATTTATCAAAAACCTTTTTAGGAGAACTATGTTGGGCAGGATACTCGTTACAAGCGCGCTCCCTTATGCAAATGGACACATTCACATCGGCCATTTGGTGGAGTACATACAAACCGATATATTTGTAAGATTTCTGAAATTACTGGACACCGACGTGATATATGTTTGCGCTTCAGACGCGCACGGCGCGCCAATAGAGATCAACGCAAAAAAAAGAGGAGTGACCCCTGAAGAATTAGTGGAATCTTTCCACAAAGAGCATCAAGAGGATTTTTCTTTGTTTGGGATAGGGTTTGATGAGTTTTACACGACCAATTCCCCTGAGAATAGGCGTCATTCTGAGACCATATACCTGAGAGCCAAGGAAAAAGGCCATATAGAAGTAAGGGATATCGAGCAATATTACTGTGAGAGCTGCGGCCGTTTCCTTCCGGACCGTTACATAATCGGCGAATGTCCCAGATGCGGCGCCCCGGACCAGTACGGAGACGTGTGCGAAAAGTGTGGCGCCACTTATAACCCAACTGATTTAAAGGACGCGAAGTGCGCAATATGTGGCGCAAGTCCCACTTATAGGACATCAAAGCATTTTTTCTTCAAATTGGACCATTTTACGGATTTCCTTTCAGACTGGATCAACCATCCGGGCAGACTTCAAAATGAGGTTAGGGAATTCTGTAAAACTTGGATAGAGCACGGTTTACAGGACTGGGACATATCCAGGGACGGCCCGTACTTTGGATTCAAGATCCCGGGCGAGCAAGATAAATATTTCTATGTGTGGCTTGACGCGCCAATAGGTTATATAGCGGCCACTGAGCATTATTGCGATAAAGTCTCCGACAGAACCGTGGACAACTATTGGACCGATCAGGACGCCCAGGTGGAGATCCATCACTTCATCGGCAAGGACATATCCTATTTTCACACCTTGTTTTGGCCGGCAATGATCAAGGCCGCGGACTATCGATTGCCTGATTATGTCCATGTACACGGGTTTCTGACCGTTAATGGCAAAAAGATGTCCAAGAGCAGGGGAACCTTTATCACCGCGCGGCAGTTTGCAGACCACATTGATCCATCATTACTGAGATATTTCTACGCGGCTAAACTGAGCGACTCCATTGATGACCTGGACCTGAACCTTGAAGAGTTCGTCAACAGGATCAACGCTGAGCTGGTCAATAACATCACAAACCTGGTCAGTCGAGCCATTGGCTTTCTTAACAAAAGGTTGGATTCCAATCTGGGAGTCATACCGGAGGACGCTCGGGAATTGTGCGAGAAGATCCTCGGGCTTATCAATGAAATAGAAAAAGACTACAAGAGCTTGAAATTCTCGTCAGCAACCAAAAAGATCCTTGCCATCTCAGACATCGCCAATAATTACATTCAGCAGGAGCAACCCTGGGCGGTGATCAAGGATGATCCTGATCGCAGTAGAAATATCCTCACATTTGCCGTTAATTGCATAAAGATAATTACAATTTGCTTAAAACCCATCGTCCCCTCTTATTGTGAGAAGATCGAAGAGCTTCTCGGCCTTGGCGAGCTCAACTGGAAAAGCTGCGTTATGGATATGGAAAATATCCAGGTCGGCAAATTTACAAAATTACTGGACAGACTCGAACTCGGGGATGTTGAAAAGCTCATAGAAGCGTCCAAGGAAAACCTCGGCAAGGAAGACGACCCCCCAAAATATAAGCCGCTCCCTATCGAACCAGAGATCACCATTGAAGACTTCGCGAAGGTGGATCTACGTGTGGCAAAGATCCTTGAAGCCAAAGAAGTGAAAGGCGCGGACAAGCTCATAGAGCTGAAAGTGGATGTGGGCGTGGACCAGAGAACAGTCTTTGCGGGTTTGAAGGAATTCTATAAACCAGAAGAACTTGTTGGGAAAAATGTAATTCTTGTGGCTAACCTGAAACCAAGGAAGATGAAATTCGGGGTCAGCTCAGGGATGGTCTTGGCCGCGACACCTGAAAACATGGGAGCGATAATATGCGATTTGGATCCATCAACACCCGCAGGGGCAAGGATAAAATGAGATCACAAGTAATCAAATAATCCCCAATATTTTTCCGGTTCATGTTTTCAACTTGCCCATGTGCAAAGACCCATGTACAATCGATTCAATCGGCGGGCAGATTCGTGTGGGTTACATGGGCAGGCCAGCCAATCTATTTCGCATTATTAACAACTTACTCTTCAACATTCGGTATCCGTCATGTGAACAAAGGGACTAGAGCGCGTTTTTGAAGTAGGGCTTTCGCGCTTGTGTATATACAGGGCGTAATCTGGAAACATCAAACTTTAGGAGGGACAAATGACGGTAAAGATTTTTCTTAATGAAGATGATATTCCCAAACAATGGTACAACATTGCCGCAGACATGCCTAACCCTATGCAACCGCCGCTTCATCCTGGAACGGGCCAACCGGTGGGGCCTGATGATCTTGCGCCGGTATTCCCTATGAATTTGATTGAACAGGAGGTCAGTCAGGAAAGATGGATTACAATACCTGATGAAGTCCTAGATAAATACTTGATCTGGCGTCCCTCCCCCCTTTACCGCGCGGAAAAGCTTGAAAAAGCCCTGGGCTGCCCTGTAAAGATTTATTACAAGAACGAGGGCGTAAGCCCGGCCGGAAGCCACAAGCCGAACACAGCAATACCTCAGGTTTACTATAACAAGGAATTCGGTATCAAAAGAATATCCACTGAAACCGGCGCTGGACAATGGGGAAGCGCATTGAGTTTCGCGTGTAACCAGTTCGGACTTGAGGCAAAGGTTTACATGGTCAGGGTGAGCTATGAGC
>CAZFJT010000089.1:0-832 GCA_964519135.1 uncultured Syntrophales bacterium
GATGCAATCTTCGGTGCAAGCATTGCCTGCGGGATTGGGAAAGAGGTGATATAGATCTGGGCTATGATCTTGTGAAGAGCATTCTCGAACAGGCTATTGACTTGGGATTCAGGGTTGTATCCCTTACAGGCGGAGAAGTAACCCTGAATCCAAAATTCCCGGATATAGTTGAACTTCTATGCGAGATGGGCTTAAAATTCACCTGGATGTGCAATGGAACCATTTTTCCAAAATTTGTCCCATTATTACTGTCTCCAGTGGTGTCAAGAGGCCACCTGGGAGTCTGCTTCAGCCTTGATGGGCCTGATGAGCAAACTCATGATTCAATAAGGGGCGATGGTTCCTTTAAGAAAATAATGAAGTCAGCAAAATTGTGTTCATTGAAAAGAATACCATTTTCATTTAAAATGATATTAAATAGATTGAACCAGGAAAAGGCGTGGGAGACAGTACGACTGGCAGGCGCCATGGGCGCTGGTAATATGGGAATTGCAGTTCCAAGTCCATCCCAGAAGCTTTTCAAGGAAAATCTGATGCCTACTGTGGAAGAGTACCAAGAGCTACCTGATATCATAGCGTCTTTTAGTAGAGCCACAAGAGGATTCGTCCATTTGGAGGGCAATGTTTTCTCTAGGAATCGAAGCCGAGGCCTTCACTGTTTCGCTATGAGAGGGGAGGGCTATAATGTCACTCCTGAAGGTAAATTGTCATTTTGCTGCAATCTTTCCGGATTGGATATGAGTTGCTCAACATATACTCACATGGACATAGTAGCGGACTTGAACAAGGTGTCTCTGGCCCAGGGCTTGGCTTCCCACGCTCAGGCCGTGGC
>CAZFJT010000089.1:842-1813 GCA_964519135.1 uncultured Syntrophales bacterium
CCGTGGCGGACTACATTAAGTTGATGATGGAACAGCATGAAAAGGGCGTAATGGATAAATTAGATTATTATCAGTGTCTTAGATGCTACAAGAATTTTGGAAAGCTCGATTGGATGAAAAGAGATTACGGACAATGGAGCGAGTTCATAAGTGGCTTAAGGGAGCAATAATGGCGCCCAGGTGGTCAAGGAGCCGATGAAAATGGCAGTTTCAAAAGAAAAAGAAAACAAGAGAAAGTATGTTGCGCCCCTGGTAACTGAGCTGGGAGACGAGGTAACTCCAATTGCCGCTACTGTTCTTTCACAGGTTACCTCAAACACCACTGACTTGGACGCTGCGCTTAAGGCGGCTCCATCGGATGTGCAACAGGCAGCCAGAAATGTTTTCATTAGATTTTAGAGTGGCTTATAATGCCTCTGGTGTTCCCAGCCCTTAATAAATAGGCGCATGTAATAATATTTTCAAGTAAATTCGAGACCTAGTCTTTTGAAAGGTATTCAAGGGGCATACTTCAATACACACATCTGTGAACTAATATTTCAAGATGCGCCTCTAGCCCTAATGGACGCGGCCTCCCAAATCCTCATCAAATCTGCAGTACAAAAAGATAAGTCAGTCCTAATTGACGTAATTGGAGTGAAGAATCTTAAGTGGGGGCCTGATTCCCATGTGATTGTACTGCGGCGACCACTGCCTTTTGACTACATCCCAGTTCCATTTAAGTTCAACAAGATGGGAAACAAGGTCACTTTTTTCACAGATACGGAAACATTCAAGATGAAGCACTCGCGCCTTGTCCTCATCACTGAAGGATTTATCAGGCTTGCCCTGATTGTGTCTTGGGA
Source organism: uncultured Syntrophales bacterium (assembly GCA_964519135.1). Taxonomy (GTDB): domain Bacteria; phylum Desulfobacterota; class Desulfomonilia; order Desulfomonilales; family Desulfomonilaceae; genus CAZFJT01. Next base: position 1,688 of record CAZFJT010000089.1, read on the forward strand.
GCATTTGAATCTGCAAATGTTTCATGGCGCGTCATTTGTGGTGAATAATAGGGGGATTGCCTTCCTAGGGCCAGGGGGGTCGGGAAAATCTACCCTGGTCAGGCTTGCAATGGAGAGGCGCATGAG
>CAZFJT010000089.1:1823-8903 GCA_964519135.1 uncultured Syntrophales bacterium
CCCCTTGCCTAAAGCCGCTTTCCAATGTTGTAGGTTTTCACCACCGCGCAGCCGGGGAATTGCAAGAGGATTGTCCCCGTGAAACTGATGTTTTAGATAATAAATATAGTACTCTAAATGCTAGATATTTTTCAGGGCCAACTTTAGGCGCTGCCGTTATATTTCCAAAAATCACCAATCTCAAAATAACAGGTCCCCCTAAAAATCTTTCCAAATCAGAGACATTTGCCGGCCTTGCACGGAACAGCCTCATACTCCAACAATGCCCATCAAACGAAAAACCGCTTGTCATGAATCACCTGGTGGCCTTGGCCAACAATTTGCGTGGCTATAGAGTTGACTTGGGTACAGACCTACTTGAAGATCCAAGCGTATTCACCCGTCTTATATCACGAATTCCCTCCTGATTAACAGGCCGCTTTATAATCGGTTCATTAGTTCCCAATCACTTCGAGAGTTTAATTATTCAGACGCTGAACGTACGTCCTTTGTTGAATTCCAGAGCTGCAACCCAGGATTGATAAGCCACATAATATAGTAATTAATACAACATAATATATATATTAGTTCATGTTATTTATTAAATAATATTGAATTATCTGGATTATTATTATATAATTAATGATGTGAAATAGCTAATCTGATATTATGAATTAATATCAACAACTTGCTTCATTAAGCTCATAAAGGGCCATAACCATGAAACGAACCGTCGCTATTTTATTCCTCTTGCTTATTTTGTGCACAGCAACAGTACACGCGCAAGGGGCAAATTACGAGTACCAGAATCTGACATTTGACCCTGTACCGCCTGCTGTTCTGCCTTATCCAGTTAATACATGGAACCCCGCCCCACAGGCTGTAAATAACTCAGTCACTGGATGGGGGTTGACGGTAATACCGTATGGTAGACTTGGGTATCAAAGGTTGTTGTACGAATTGAACGTTCCACTATTGAATACACTGATAACCAATTAGTTTGGTGATCAACAATCCCTTTTTGATATGCAGAGCCTAAATCTTACCATGGAAGACGTGAACTTGTTTTCCGGATCAGTGGGTTTTGAAGCCCGTATGGCGTCAGGATTCGGAGCTTACTTCCATTTTGGCGGTTCCATTCCAAGAGATATAACAATAGAGACTGAGCTTACAGGGGATTACGCCGGAACCGTCCAAGCGCCTGGAACATCGGAAAATCCAATGTTCGAGAGTCCCTTGCAATGGGACGGTGAGAAACTGGGCCACTGGTACCTTGATGGGGGGGTAAGTTACTCAATTCTATCCTGGCTTGATATGATGGCCGGCTTCAGGGCTGAACACGTGGATATCTCCTTAAGGAACCCGCGAAACTCAGAAGGGAATATCCCATTCTTTCCCGGTGATTTACCGGCAGGCTTGTCCATAGAAGTTGATTCAGACAATACTTTCGGTGAATTGATTACAAAGCTCTGGATACCATACTTGGGAATCGGGGCAAGGACTTCAAATTACAAGTGGAACTTAATAATGTCCCCTGTTATGGCCACATCAACAGAAGTTCCTTTTATAATAAATACAAATTGGCTTCTGACTATAGACGTGCCGGGTTTCTTTCTGGAAGACACGCTCACTGATCTCAGCTCAAGCGCGTATACTGTAGACCTCACCGGCGGGTTTTCAATAGTTGGAAACTTTGAATATGGTATCAACTTGACTCCTTGGATAATTGCGGGCGCATGGGTGGAGGGCCGCTGGGCCCACATCCAAGGCATCGGCGAAATGAGCGCAAACAAACCCTTGGAAGATATAGCTTTCCTTAGAGGCCTGTCCGGAAATGATCAGGCTTCAGGTTCATATATCACAAAGGCCTCCTTTTCCACAGGCCTAGCTCTGAACGCGGTCTTTTAAAACATGACCGCAGGTTTGATCAGGGATATTTGTAAGAGATATCCTTTTCAAATCTTTGGCGCCACATGCCTCGTAATACTGGGCGGTCTGCTTAATACGGCCACAATTGCCGCGTTGGCGCCGCTTGCCGAGATATATCTTTATGATTCAACAGAAAAATTATCTTCAATCTCAGCTCTTTTCCAGAGATTACTGTCCTATGCGGGGCTGGAGTTCTCCTTGGGCCCCATGGGCGTCCTGGTCTTGACTTTCACGATAGCCGCGACGCTTATGTCAACCATAGTTGATTATTCTATTGAAAGAATAAGGTTCAGCGTACTTAGACAAATCATATCTTCCACTTTCCAAACAATGTTTTCATCACAATGGTATTTTTTTTCCGGTCAAAGGCATGGATTACTGATTAATGCTTTCATCAGGGAGATCACCCAGGTGGGAGATTCTCTGCAAACCTCTGGGAGGCTGTTCGCAACATCGATCCAATTTGTAATTATCCTGTCCGCCGCGTTTTACATTTCATGGAAAGTGTCAGTGGTGTGCGTGGCCGGCGCATTCTTTCTAATATGGCCCTTTATTATATTTGACAAAATTGGATACAAGCTGGGAACCAAGATCACTGAAGCCAGCGCAAATCTGGTCTCTTTAATACACGAGAGCTTTGGAGCCGCGCAGATTATTCTCGGCTATGGCAAAGTGGAAAAATCAGTGCAAAGACTCAAGCTCGCGTTTGATAAGATCGCTTCCGCATCCCTAAAATGGACCTTGATTGTCACTGGGACCCAAAGAATCTATCAGCCGATTTCAGTACTGGCTCTTATAATAGGATTATTTTTATGCAAAAACTCCGGGCTGACTCCTGGAGAGACAGCCGCCCTGATATACGCTTTAGTGAGATCCAATGGGAATCTAAGATCCATGGCCGGTTTGTACGGCATGCTGAGCAAACAGAGGGCCAGTTGGGATCAGGTGGCTCAATTAACTATGACCGCATCTGATCTCAGGGTATCACAGGGCGCCAAAACATTGGATGGAATTAAGAAGGAGATTGCTTTCAAGGCGGTAAGCTTCAGTTATCCAGGTTCCAGAGTAATATTGAAGGACGCAAATCTTACAATCAGATCAGGCATGATCACTGCATTAGTGGGTCCATCCGGCGCCGGAAAAACTACTATATTGAACCTGATCATGGGTCTTACCCATCCCAGTAACGGGTCCATACTGGTTGATGGACGGCCCCTTAGTGAATACGATCTCGGCGCCTACAGGGCTCGCATAGGGTATGTGCCCCAAGATACGATACTTTTCAATGACACCATAAGGAACAACCTCTTATGGGCCAAGCCTGACGCAACACATGACGAGATAATTCAGGCTTGTGAGCAATCTGAAGCTATTGAGTTTATCAGAAATATGGAGTTCGGATTGGATACCGTTGTAGGGGAAAAAGGGGCGAGGCTCTCAGGTGGTCAAGCTCAAAGGATTTCCCTGGCCAGGGCGATTCTTAGAAAACCTGATTTACTGGCGCTTGACGAGGCGTTCAGTTCTCTTGATCCAGACACTGAAATATCAATATTAAAGCTTATAAAAAATACATCCGAAAATGCGGCTATAGTAATGGCTACGCACCGAGCGTCCGGCCTGGCGGTGGCTGACCGAGCGTATGCCATAAAAAATGGAACGGTCCGCCCAATGGAGCGGCCGGTATATTAGGCCAAAAAAGATATGCATTCTTCCGCCTTGGATCATTAATAAAGGGAATTCATCTGACTGTAAGCAAATGACAAATTCGAAACAAACCTCTTGTTGAACGCGAAAGAACAAGGTGATATTATTAGACACAGTTTATAGTTGTTATCCTTGGACCACTGGGTTATCGAGTCGGCCACTGCAAATTGTTGATAGCGGAGCTAGTGATTACTTACAGCTCAGTTAGAGAAGCGTATCATGGATTTTTCAAACGTTGAAAATGAACATAAAAGAGGATTTGATCCTAACAATAGTGGCTTTAATAGAAGATTTGATGATATAGACCATCCTGATTTCCTACGCATGAGGCAAGCCGCGTACGACCCGCACATGGAACAAAACATTGCTGATGCAGACGTTACGAGCATGATCAGGATAGCTTGGAAGCGAAAATGGCTGTTTTTTATTGTATTGTTCTTAATCGCCGGATTGGCTGTCTTTTACGCAAAGACCGCAAAGAAGATATACCAGTCGGCCGCTGTCCTAGAAATAACCAGGGGTAATCAGAACGATATAAATAACTTTGGTGATGTGCTGGCCGCGTCTTGGATGATACCCGCGGCCTGCGAAACTGAATGCAGGATTCTGGAAAGGAGATTCCTCGCGGAAGACCTTGTGGAGAGGCTGGATTTATCAGCTTTAGATGAGTTTGCAGTAAAGAAGTCACAGAAACGCAAGACTCCCACAAACGGCCCCACAAAAGCCGGCTCAGACCAATTGATTGATTCGGCCACTTTGGAGAATAATCTCCTTGTGACCAAGGTCATGAAACGCGTAGATGTTACCAGGCTTCAGGATAGCAGATTGATAAAGGTGACCATGGTTGCCGGTGATCCTTATGTGGCCCAGGACCTGCTGGTAAATTACCTTGATATATATCTTGAAAACAATCTACAGAAAAGGCGCCAGACAGTGCTGGACGCGCAGGCTTGGCTGAAAAAGGAACTGACCAGGGTAGAGAATAGGCTTACCAAATCTCTGGTAACTCTAGTGGAATTCAACTCCAAACACGGTATTGTATCTCTGGATGACGATTCCAATCATGTGATGACTTTTTTTAACAAGGCCGCTGAAGGTCTTGCGCAGTCTGAAGAAGCCAGGGTTCGCCTCAAGGCCTACTCTGGTTCAATTGACCCACGCGGAGCAACCACATTGCCACAAGGCATAAATTCACCTGAATTGGATACACTTCAGCAGAAAATGACCAATTTGGAATCCCAAGCCGCTGAAATGAGCAATATATATTCAGAGGATTACCCAAAACTCGTGATGGTCAGAAAGCAGTTGGCTTTTGTGAAAAAGAGGATCGAAAACCTCAAGAAACAGACTTTGGAAACTGCTTTGGAAAGCGCGGACCAAGAGGTGAGCCTGCAACAGGAGGCGTTTGAGAAAGCAAAAGAAGAGGCCATGAATGTAAATTCACTGGGGGTTCAGCATGCGATCCTGAAGAAGGAAGTGGGTACAAATGAGCACATTTATAAGATAATTCTCGAGAAATCCAAGGAAATGGATTTGAATACCCAGATTGTTGGGAATAATGTAAAAATAATAGACCCCCCAAGCCTGCCCATTGATCCCATTTACCCACGGACGGTCTTAATAATCGGGTTAGGTATTACACTTGGAATGATAATGGCCGTATTCACAGTAATAATTGCTGAACATTTCGATAACAAGGTTAGAACAATTCAAGACATTGAAGACAAGCTTAAGCTTACAAGCCTCGGAGTGGTCCCGGATTACAGGAGAATGAAAGGTCCGGGAATAGACATCCGTTCAGGAACGCCCTTGGAATTTGCTGCTTATGACCAGCCAAGGGCGCCTTTTGCCGAGTCCATAAGGAATGTTAAGACAAGTCTTTTACTATCCACCCCACCATCGGATTCCAAAACAATAGTTTTCACCAGCTCGACCCCCAAAGAGGGAAAAACATTCCTTTCAGTGGCGATTGCTTCTTCAATTGCATCTGGTGATAGAAAAGTACTGCTAATAGACGCGGATATGCGTAAACCCAGAATGGGTTCGGTATTTGGAGAGCGTGCAGGGTCGCCTGGTCTTTCAAGTCTGCTGACCGATGGCAGCGTAAAGCCCGGCAGTACCATTAGAAAGTCACGAGTTCCAGGATTACATTATTTGACGGCAGGGCCTACCCCGCCAAATCCTGCAATGCTGCTCGAAGCCAAGAGAATGCATTCTTTGATGGATAGAGTAAAAGAATACTTTGATGTGGTGATTATTGACACCCCGCCTCTACTGGGTTTTTCTGACGCGCAAATACTGGCGCAGCAAGCGGATGGGGTAGTGATAGTCGTGCGTCAAGGAGAAGTGCCCATCCAGGGTTTAAAGGAAGTGAAGAATTTGGTTCATCTGACAAAGGGGAATGTCTTAGGTGTGGTCCTGAACATGGCCACAAAATCGGGCATGAGTTATGGGTACGGTTATGGACGGACCGGATACTATGGGTCCGACTATTACGGATACTATTCACACAATGATTCAAATCCTGGAAAAACCAACAAGACAAGCTTGATAACAAGACTTAATGGTAAAGGTAGAAAAAGCGCCTAAGTATTTAATCATGTTCATATATTGTCACATGTAGCGTCTATTCTTTGGAGCTAACACGTTTAACTATTGATTATGACCGCGCAGTCTCACATAGAATTAATCAAGGCAGCTCGAAAATTAAGGACCAACGCGCTATTTAGGGGTCAGACCGTAGAATTTGTGGCCAGGGGGAGAAGTATGACGCCGGCCATCATAGATGGCGACACCCTATTAATTTGCCCAAACACCGAACCACGGACGGGTGATATCGTACTTATTCGATTGGACAATGGTTTTTTAGTTCATAGAATTGTTCAAATGTCCGGGGATTCGGTTATTACAAGGGGGGATTTCTTTGACACCAACGATCCTCCCTCGCTAATTGAGGATGTGATTGGAAACGTAATCTTAATTAAACCAGGATCTTATTTTCGTAGAAATTATTATCTTTTCAAGGCTTATGCCGGCGCAATAGTGCGGCGACTTAAATTAGCGCTATAGCATGGAATTCAATCGCGTATACTTGTGGGTTAATTTAAAGAAATCGCGTGGGTAATTTTGGGTCACGGCGATAATTATAATCACCGCGACCATTAAGTGGTGTCTCTCCCTTTTAGGTCCGGACGCGCTAAAAGGCCCAGGGAGCGCGTAAACGCCGGTTATTCAGAGAGAAGCGCCTTGAGTTCCTTATTCATTTCAGGCGCCACCTTAAACAGGTCACCAACTATACCATAATCCGCTTTGGTAAATATTGGGGCTTCAGGGTCTTTGTTAATTGCAACAATGACCTTTGAGGACCCCATTCCAGCAAGGTGTTGAATGGAGCCTGATATACCGAACGCAACATACAAGTTCGGGGTAACTGTTTTTCCGGTCTGCCCAACCTGATCGGCATGGGGG
>CAZFJT010000090.1:0-8839 GCA_964519135.1 uncultured Syntrophales bacterium
TATTGGGTTCGTAAAGAACATAATGGCCCTGAGTCCAATACCCACCATAATAATCCAAATAACCACGCCCTTTGTTATTGTCCTGCTTGAAATATCCCACCACGCCCAAATCATTACCAAGCCGCTTAGTATCAGGAGCCCCACAACCTGGAAAACAGGCGAATCAAGAACGTGGGCCTCATACCCAAAGGACCTGGAGTAATAGGCAATCAACGAGCAAAGGCCCAATACGATAAATCCATGTAAATAGGTCGTTACGTTTGAGTTGGAATTCATCGCGTCTCGCTTTTGATCTTACTCTGTTATTTCCAACAGATTTTGTACACGGATTTGTAACTATTCAATCTTGAGAGGGAAGCGGTTTGAGCCCTTGCGGGAAGGCGGGAGTCCGATGAGTGAAGTTTTCTGAGCCTGCGAATTAAACACAGTGAATCGGACCTCCCGCCAACGACTTGAACACAACCGTTCGCGACAGCTCATAATTTTACGAGCAATACCGCCGCGCTTAATCATAACCGTGCGAGAATTTTCATTCAAGAGCAAGTAGGCGTCTTGCGACATCGGCCTTAATTAATGCTGTATAACATATATTTTCAATCTGTTATTGAGTTTTTATAAAGTTTCATGTTATATTCAGAGAGGTCCCGCTAATTTCGACACATGTTGTGAAGCGTTTTGTATTCAAGCGGGCCAATCGAACTTTTCCGGAGGTTGCCCTGTTATATGGCCAATAGGAGTTCAAAAAATTCCTCAAAAGCCAGGTTTCCAGATCCCGGCCACGCGCCTGGAAATTCAACGGGCAGGCGGGAATACTCTGGCGTTATCCTTTTGGCCGCGTCCATATTTCTAACCCTGTGCCTGGTTACCTTTGACCCTTTGGACCCCTCTTTCAACGGCGCCACAAGCAGGCAATATGTGAACAATATCTGCGGGCTGGTAGGCTCTCATATATCGGATGCGTTTGTTCAAATCCTGGGACTCTCTTCTTTTCTTGTTCCTCCTGTGCTGCTCATATTCGGCCTGAATCTGTTTTATGCCAATCGCAGACCAATCGCCTGGTCCAGGATCGGATGCTTCTTGTTGTTGATATCTTTAAGCTCTTGCCTGGTACAGAGATTAAATAATCCGGTGATTCTGAACTTTCCTCCTGATCAGCCCGGAGGCGCAATCGGCGAACTCCTTCACTCATCAGGACTGGCCTTGCTCGGGAACGCGGGAGAACTGATCCTAACAGCCACATTGGCGATAATCTCAGCGGCCCACATGTTTAATATTGGCCTCAGGGCTTTTGCCCAAAGAATCTCCAGCCTGGTGGGGAGATTCATGGACGCCATTAAAAGAGCTATAGAAAATCGAAGGGCAAGAAAAGCTCAATTAAAATTGGAAAAGAAACTAAAGGCTGGAACTGAGGGGCCTAAGGATAATCATGCCCACTTAGAATATACCCGACCAGAAAAACCAAAGCCTAAGATAATTGAGCCCAAGTCCACCTATTTGAATGCCCCGGCCGAGCCCAAAGTCGCGTCAAACCCCCAGCCCCAATTGGATGTGGAATACGACTGGAGGGATGGTATTGACGCCCCTTCCTGGGAAAGGCTCTCGTGGTTGCCGGATGATGTGGAGCTGGATCCATTACCAGGGAATTCCAATTCAAAGGATAGTTTCAAACCTCAGGTCTCATCTTTGTCCAAACCTGAAACAATCCCTGAGCCCACAAACGCAAATATTCAAGAGCAACCCGTTAAATCGGTTTCAAAATGGACCGGTTTAACGTACGCAGAAATGAAACAAGCCATAGACGCATATTTGGCTGAATTGGCTAGACGGCAAAAAACTCTCGATCAAGAATATGAGGAAACTCAGCCCCAGGAGATAATACCCCAACCCAACGAAGAAACAGTGGAAGCTGAGCCGCCGATCGCGCAAGCCTCGCCTCAATCTCATACCAGGACACAACAGGCGCCAGCCCCTCAAGAAATGGGCGCTTCTAAGGAAAATTCAGAGAACTCTCATAGACCCATAGAAGTCGCCCAAAGGGCCGATAATGATAAACCTCCTCCAGCGCTGGGCAATTCCTGGAAAACAGGAACCGATGACTATATATTACCAAGCGCGGATCTGTTGGATGAACCGAACCTGGGAAACAGGGCAGTAGACAACCAGGAGCTTGAAGTCAACGCGCTGGTCTTGGAACAAAAGCTTGCAGACCTTGGTGTTAAGGGAGAAATTGTAGCCATTCATCCAGGGCCTGTAATCACCATGTATGAGTTGAGCCTGGCCGCTAAAGTGCCTTTACGCAAAGTGCTCAACAAGGCCGACGACTTGGCTATGGCTTTAAAATCAGGCTCCACAAGAGTCGTGGCGCCCATTCCCGGCAAGGATACTGTTGGAATCGAAGTTCCCAACCTGAACAGGGAGACCGTATATTTCAAGGAAATTATTCAGTCCAACGCATTCCAGGACATTAAGGACCCATTGAAAATCGCAGTCGGCAAAGGCATTGACGGAGATCCATTTGCGACTTCCCTGGCTAGGATGCCCCACCTCTTGATTGCAGGCGCGACAGGCACCGGTAAATCAGTGGGTTTAAACAGTATGATCCTGTCTTGGTTAATGTCGTGCCACCCGGATGAAGTGAAATTCCTCATGGTGGACCCGAAAAAGCTGGAACTTTCTTACTATCAGGACATCCCTCACCTCATCCACCCTGTTGTAACCGAACCTGAAAAGGCCACAAAAGTGCTTAGTTGGGCCATAAGGGAAATGGACAGGCGTTATGATCTATTGAGCAAAGCAGGGGCAAAGAACATCCAGGGCTATAATAAAATGGTGGAAAAAGCCCGAAAAGAAGCCCAGGATGAGGAAGTTATTGAAAAACTTCCCTACATTGTCATCATAATAGACGAGCTTGCTGAATTGATGATGGTCGCGGCCAAAGACATCGAGATCTCAATTGCAAGACTGGCTCAAATGGCCCGGGCAGCGGGCATACACCTGATACTAGCTACCCAGAGGCCTTCGGTTGATGTTATCACAGGAATAATAAAGGCCAACTTTCCTGCAAGGCTGTCTTTTCAGGTATCAGCAAAGGCCGACTCCAGGACCATTATTGACACTGTAGGAGCAGAGGCGCTTTTAGGAAGAGGTGACCTTCTTTTCTTGGCCCCTGGCACAGCTAAATTGGTCAGGCTCCATGGCGCGTTCGTTTCAGAAAAAGAGATAAGAAATATAGTGGACTTTATAAAGGCCCAAAGGGGACCTGTTTATCTTGAAGAAATCAGTAATCATGTAAGTGAATCAGGAGGGTCTGATCCTCTGGCCGGAGGCCCCTGTGACGATGTGAAATATGACGAAGCCGTCCAATTGGTCACAAGGCTCGGAAACGCGTCAATATCTTTAATACAGCGACATATGCGAATCGGATACAATCGGGCCGCGAGAATTATTGAAGCCATGGAATCTGAGGGTATAATAGGACCCTCAGATGGCACGAGCAGACCGAGGGAGGTGCTGGCCGGATCATTGGATCACATTCCTGACGGATCTCCTTGAACCATAGCCAACCTCTCCTAATGTCTCGCCATTTCACAGAAAATTCCTTACGGGAGGCGGAAGCTATGGACAAGATATGGTTAAAATCGTACGGCCGCGGCGCCCCCCATACAGTTCCCGCGCAAGAAATTACACTTCCTGACGCGCTCGTTCGCACCGCGTCAAGATTCCCGGATAACGCGGCCCTTCTTTTTCAAGGCGCGGAAATATCTTTTCGTCAATTGGACGAAATGGTTAGTCATTTTGCCCATGGCCTCAAGAAGCTGGGAGTAAAAAAGGGTTCCAAGGTTTCGGTAATGCTGCCGAATCTCGTTCAGATGGTCATTGCCATGTACGGCGCCATGAGGGCGGGCGCGTCGGTTGTAACCCACAATCCCCTGGCTGTTGACATGACCATGCAACACCAATTGAACGACTCAGAGGCTGAATTACTCGTGTGCCTGGATCTTCTTGCGCCCAGAATGTTGAATCTCGCGCCAAAGACCAAATTAAAAAAAATTATCGTATGCCATATAAACGACTATCTGCCGTATTTGAAGAAGAGGCTGTTCCCATTGGTAAAAGGGGACATGTATAAAAAGACACCTGAAGATCCCATGGTTCACGAATTCATGGCCATCATGGAAGCGCCTGAATCCAGTTCAAGTTTACCAAGGATAAGCTTCAACGAAACAGCTTTCATTTTATACACAAGCGCAACAACAGGGACCTCCAAAGGTGTGGAACTCACCCACAGAAACCTTGCCACCAATGTGAGCCAAATAAGATCATGGTTCCCGAACTTTAAAGACGGGGGCGAGATCGTTGTGGGTTGTTTGCCGTTCTTTCATAGTTTCGGGCTCACTTGCGCGTTGAATATCGGAATAATGCATGGCTTTTCAGTTATTTTAATCCCTAAGCCGGACCCCAAAGTTATTCTGGAGCAGGCCGCGGAATATAAGGCCACATTTATGCCCGCGTTACCCACAATGTACATAGGCATGATCGCTGTTCCCAATATGCAGAAATACGACCTTTCGAGCATTACTGGTTGCTTCTCTGGAGGCGCTCCATTGCCGGTCGAAACTATAAAGGCTTTTAAAAAGCTAACCCAGGCCAATATTTGTGAAGGGTACGGACTTACCGAGACTTCCCCGGCAACCCATATCAATCCTCTGAAGGGCAAATCCAAGGCCGGTTCCATAGGGCTGCCACTACCCTCCACAGAAGTAAAACTCGCGGATATCGACAGCCCCGCGACTGAAATCAGGACATTTGACACACCTGGGGAGTTGTGCATAAAAGGCCCTCAAGTGATGAAAGGATACTTGAATCTTCCTGATCAAACAGGTGAAGTAATAAGAGATGGATGGTTTTTTACCGGAGATATTGCCACTGTTGATGAAGAAGGTTATTTCTATATTGTAGATCGGAAATCGGACATAATCTACTCACAAGGCCGTCCCATCTATCCGCGCGAGATAGAAGAAGTCCTTTTTGCGCACAACAAGGTCCATGACGCATGCGCGGTTGGAGTAAAATCACTGGAAAAAGGAGAGGTGATTGCCGCATTTGTGGTTCTCAGACAAGGGGTAACAGCCACTGCTGTGGAGATACAAGCCTTTTGCCGCACAAGGCTGGAACCTCTTAAGGTTCCTGAGGAAGTGGTCTTCCTTGATGAATTGCCCAGATCTCCAGTTGGAAAGACATTGAGAAAAGAAGTAAAAAGACTCCATCTAATCAAAAAGGGCCATTCAAAAAGTCAAGGCAGGTAATTATATTTTTATTCACATTGAATTAATTATTATCATTAACATTTTAAACCGAGCCCTGAGATTGGGCGCGATTATTATTGGCGCCAAGCGATGAATGGAATGACAGAATAGCTGCGGTTCCATTAATACCATCCGACTCTATCTCCAATGTGGCGTCAATGGACTCGGCAAGGCTCTGACAGACCGCAAGACCAAGCCCGGTCCCCCTCCCTGGATCCTTTGTGGTAAAGAATGGATCAAATATCTTTTGCTTAATATCAGCGGTTATTCCAGGGCCCGAATCTTGGACCCCCAATTCAATCCTGTCCCCTATATATCTGGTGGAGAGTATAATCACCCCGCCGGCGTCTTCCATTGCGTCCACTGAATTTAATATGAGGTTCACCAAGATTTGCCGGACTTTCTCAGGCTCGGTCAAAATAGGAGGCAGGTTCTCTTGAATATCATATTTGATCTCAACCTGGCGGAAACCCCTTCGGCCGTCTATTATCATTCCACTGTCCATTACCAATTCGTTAAGGTCTGTTTTTACCACGTCATCAGCAATAGGTTTGGCAAAATCCAGCAATCTACTTAATATCGCGTCTATCCTAGACAGTTCCCCGTCCACCCTTGCCAGAATATCCTTCCTTTGGTCCGGGTCGGACTCGTCATTGAGCAATTCTATGTACCCAATCACGATCTGGAGAGGGTTCCCAACTTCATGGGCCACCCCCGCGGCCAGCCGGCCTGCTGAAGCCAGCTTCTCTGAACGGATAAGACCTTCTTGCGCGGCCGCCAGATTTTTATTGGCCTCTTTGAGTTCCCCAAGCAATCGCTCCATGTCCTCCTTGTTCGCTTGCATTCGCTGGATCATGGCAAGCAGGCTGCGGGTTATTGTCTGAATATCCTCAACTTTTGACTCCTGAGACGGCTGTTCCTGATCATTGGTGAGCCCCGCTGTTTTTGCCGCCAGTTTCGCAGTTTCTTTGATAGGGCCGATGATCATCCTGTGGAACATTAAATAACCGAGAATAAATAAAGATATCTGCGTTAACGCCAGGTATGCCGCGAAAAACCTCAGTGAGTCGCTAAAAACCGAAGGAGGCAGCCTGATTATAAAGCGAGCCATGTACGCGGGATCCGGAAAGCCTCCCTTTGTATCAACCAAAACCAATCGCTCGCTAAAAGGCCCGGGAAACCCATTTTTGGAAACCACACTTATTTCACGCTTATTAACGCTTTTCATTTTTGCGGGTCCAGGAACAAGCGCCTCTCCGCATCCTCCCAATATTTCGCCATTCCTTTCGTAGATAATCAGTCTAAGGCCTGGATGCTTTCTGCAAGTTTTCCTCACAAGATTCCAGAACATTATATGGTCTGCCGCATTTCTTAGTTCAGCTTCCACTCCGTTCACGATGAGTTCAGCCTGAAAGACCCTTGCGTCAACACCCGCCCTCTCAAGGGACGCTATAAAGACCATGAACAGGAGAATTCCACTCACAACTAGGATAATGGCCAGGTTGGTGAGGGTTCCCCACCTCATATTGGTTACTCCGATACTATTTCATTATTTATGGGCGTTTAGAGCGATCGGCGGTGTTTCAAGAAATTGCTGGGATTCGGGTCCCTGCCTCTGCAACTGAATTGACTGAATTGGCACAGCAAGCCTGATACCTTCTTGCTCAAATCTTGACTTAATCTCACGGCAGGTTCTATGAACCCATGCCATATAACCCCACCAGTCAGAAGAGAAGTACCAACAACTAATCCATATATCTATCGACCACTCGTTGAAACCTGACACATATACCCTTGGGGGATACTCAGGATTATAACATTCGTGGTCTTCAAGAATCTTTTCCACTATTTCGAGGCTCCTGTCCAAAGTGTCGGTTGTTGTATCTATTGGGAGGCGAAGAGTAGTGGTCCACCTTGTAAATTGCCGTGTGGCCATATTCTCCAGCTCACAGGTCATAATTTTCTGATTTGGTATTGATACCAAGAATCCGTCCCATGTTCTGATCCTTGTGCTCCTATAACCTACTGATTCCACGAATCCGTCATATTTATCTATCCTTACCCATTGGCCTTCACTAAAAGGTTTGTCCGCAAGAATGGTGAAAGTCCCGAAAATATTGGTCAGAGGCTCTTTTGCGGCAAGCGCGATCGCGAGACCGCCTATTCCCAGAGAGGCTACTATTGCCGCAGCGTTGATTCCCGTAATATTTTGCATTACCAGGAACACACCGACTATCATTAAAGCCACACGAATAGTTTTTCCAATGAAGGAAGCCAACAGGGGATCCATAATGCTGCGCGGTGATCTGGCCTGACGGTCAAGGTACGAGTCCAAAACCTTAAGCAGCCTATAAATGAGCCATATGACCGCTACGATTCCGGCAACATCCGTGACCGTGCTAACGGAGCCGTGAATTTGGCTTCCCTGGAATGGCGCGTGTATTTCTTGGAGTATTGGACTAAAGGAGAAGTACACCCCATAGACCCATATAAAAAGGGCCATAGGTCCACTTAAAGCGTCAAGGAACATTGCGGCCCATGAATATCCTTTTCCCTTGGCCCGCAGCATTTTCAGACGCCATTTTATGGAATAGTTCAGGCCTCTTTCAGCCAAAGCTATGCCCAACAGGGTCATCAGTGAAAGAATGACCTTTAACCATGTAACACCGTTAATGATGCTTGCCTTTACCCAATCCCCCAAATAGTTGGCAATCGCGCCAGAGCTCTGGTCAATCTTTTTGCCAATCTCTTTGCCTGCCTTGTCAATTACCTTTGTATCAACTGGCGATATTGGCTCAGCGTCGCCACTTATCAAATCAGCCGCGTGATCAGCAGCGCTTTTGTCATTTTCCGTCTCAACCTTAAGTTTGATCGTAGTTTCAGATCCATCGGCGCCTACGCCATCCTCAGAACCGGCATTTTCAACTTTTACTTTGATGTTTCCTTTTGGAACAGAACCCGGATCTTTTTCAAAAGGTATGCGTAGGCCCTCAGCCAGCGCGTCAGAGCAAACGAACATGAATATCACTGCAAATATGAGCAAAATATTAAAGACAGCTTTTCGCATTTCTTCCATTTACCCTTATATTTCACAAAAGTTAAAGAACTCAGCGGCGCCAACCAATCCTCAGCAGCCTAATTGCCGTATAAGCCCTTACATCTTCTCTGTCAAGAATAACCGGATTAAGTTTCCCTTGTTTTGAATTTGTTACGATGAAAGTTTTGTTATGGGGGTCCGCTGGGGAACTCCCCTCCTGGACCTCTCCTTTGAGAGTCCGACCCTGGCAGGCCAGACTGAAATTTCATTTCATTCTGTGTTTTATTTCGGAAATCACTATAAGAGCGCCCAATAGATCCCTATCATGAAAACGTCTGGTAAAGTCCGATCGCAAATACCACTGTCCAAAGAAGTGTCCTCAAGAGATTCGTCCAAACCAGGCGATGTATTACAGATATGTCCTTGCCCAGTCTCTGTAGCTTGGCGTGACATGGAACCGACAGGCCGAAGGTGGAAACCCAGCACAGGATAATGA
>CAZFJT010000091.1:0-8808 GCA_964519135.1 uncultured Syntrophales bacterium
GGTATCTGCCCTATATGGGTATTCAATTCAGAAGGCGGTCATCAATGGGCGCGTTGATCTTGAAATTCATCGGTTCGCCATTTTATCCAGGTAATTTTGATTACCAGGAGGCGATAAATTCTCGGAGCAGGATAGTGGTCAATGGTAATTATTCAGAAGGACACGCGCTGGAAACAGGTCTTGAATTCAGCCGCGTGATATTCGGCGCCGATGTTGGAGGCTTTTTCAATTGGCGCCTTAGCAGGGGCGCGGCTGATACGACATTATCCGCGGGAGATTTCGGGCAATCCGTGTACAGGTTGACACTTGATGAAAATGTGTGGTCAGCGGGATTGAAGTTTTCCCTTGTTATGAAAACCTGGCACTAGTCAAACTCTCAAAACCTAGAGATCGTAAAAAAATATTCAATACACCGATTTATTCTTGCGCCACACAGTTGACTCCCACAGACCAATTATGTAGTATGCGTCAACTTGGTCAAACCAATCTTTAGTTTAGGGGGGCCGGCGCAAAGTTTCAGCAATACTTCAGGTATGATTCCATAATAGCTTGCTCTCATATAAATATGTGTTTGCGGAAATAAAGATAACGCAGGCTCACTTGAGACCTTTTGGGGGATTATATGAACAATTCGGCCTTCAGAATACTCGTTGTTGAGGACGAACGGCTTGTGGCTGAAGATCTCGTTTATTGCCTTAACGACCTGGGCCACGAAGTAGTGGGACTTACAGGCTCAGGAGAAGAGGCCGTTAATTTGGCCCAAGAGACGCGACCTGACATCGTGCTGATGGATATATGTCTGAAGGGCGATACTGACGGCATAGAAGCCGCCGGTTTAATCAGTGCCAAGATCCATGCGCCTGTGCTCTTTCTTACCGCGTATTCTGGAACCACACTATTGGAGAGGGCAAAAAAGACCAACCCCTGTGGTTATCTGCTTAAGCCCTTCACCAGGAAAGATCTCAGGGTGGCCCTTGAAATGGCCTTTTACAAAGCCCAGATAGAGAACCGCCTGATGGAGAGCGAAGAAAGGTACAGGACCCTGGTGGAGCTATCGCCTGCTGGAATAATGTTACATGTGCATGGGAAAATAGTACTGGCCAACCAGGAGGCTGCTAATATTCTTGGCGCGCATAGCGCTGAAAAGCTTATGGGCAAGGATTTAATAGATTTTGTACACCCTGAATTCGTAGATATAACCCTGGAAAGACAACAGATGATGTGCGATGATGATGAGTTCGCGCCTCTGCTGGAAGAGATATTTGTGCGATTGGACGGCAAACAGGTCCATGTTGAAGTTGCTTCCGGATTCTTGACATATGGAGGCCAAAAGGCTGTTCAAACCCTCATCAGGGACATCACTGACAGGAAAAAGGCTGAATCTGAGAGGGAGCGTTTGATAGCAAAGCTTAGGGCCACTGAAGAAGCCCTCAGATTCCAAGCCACCCATGATGATCTCACAGGTGTTCTTAATCGCAGGGCAATACTGGAGCGACTCAAGGCCGAGATGGCCAGAACCCTCAGAGAAGGTGGTTCCATTGCTCTTATAATGCTTGATATCGACAACTTCAAAAACATAAATGACAGATTCGGGCACCAGGTGGGTGATTCAGCCTTATGCGAGGTGGCCAATCGAATCATGGACTCCATAAGACCCTATGACTCAGCCGGCAGATATGGTGGAGAAGAGTTCCTTGTGGTTGTCCCAGGCGCTGATCTGGAATCCGCGTGCGCGGTGGCTGACCGCTTAAGGAGGAAATTTGAAAATGAGCCCATACCAATAGGGAAAAACGCTTTTCCAATGACCGTCAGTCTTGGAGTCAGCTCCTCGAGAAATTTGCGCCCCAAAGATGTGGATACTTTTATTCAAGCCGCAGACCAGGCCCTGTACGCGGCCAAGAGATCCGGCAGGAACAGGGTGGAATTCTCAGGTGTTATGAACCAAATGATGCAAGCTTGACAACATATGTTTTCAGTATAGGCTATAAACATTTACCATCTTTAAACAATATATGTTTATAAGCATAATTTCTCCCATTCATCGCCCTGGGCAGTGGCTATTCTCCACGTGACCAAGAAGGGATTAAAAGGTTTCTTTTCATTTGCGGCAATACAAGAAATACAATCCGAATCTCAGGTCCTCAAATTCTATGCTTGCAAATATCGTCATTTTACATATACTTATAAATCAAAAAGCTGGCGCAAATGGATAATTGGTTCTAGTAATGTTAATATTATTTGAATCAATCTGAACGGAACCTCTTTGTTCATATGATATTTGGCGCTTAAAAGGATCACAAAAAATGACTAACAGAGAAAAAGTTGTACTGTTATCATCACAAGGTTTAAGCGTCGCGGAGATAGCTGAAAAGGTCGGCCTCAGTAAACAGAGAGTCTATCAGATACTCGCCCACCCAGTGGTTTCAAAAGGGGGAAGACCTGCCGCGCGACTTGATCACTTGGAGCAAGGCGTATCTTCACGCACAATGCCCTTGACCGACGAGGAGATAGAAAAAGCCAAAGAAATTCTGAAAAACCGCGCGGAGTGGACCTGGCATTCAGCCTATGTGGCCATAACCCAACAGGACATTTCACCAGGCGCGAGCCAAGTATATGAATTGCTTAAAGAGCTCGGCTTCCAATACGATAGAAGCGGCAGAAAATGGATGGCCCAAGATAACAATTAATCTCTTCAAGATAATGGCTGTCTAATGGGACCCATATACGATTCATTTGTAAACAGGATCCCAGACTAATTAATAATTACCACCGCATCCGGCTGGAATAACTGATCACTTGATCATCAGATTTCATTCTCATCATGTATATCAGGTTCTTCCTCCAACATGGAAACCAGCGCGCCAAGACTGGTAACTATCTTCTTTGTTTCATCCTCAGGAAGGCGATCCAGGCCATTAATTATCGACAACGGTATAAGGGGCGGCGACTCAGCGGCAAATTCCTCGCCCTTGGGGGTAAGGTGAATTGTTACAACCCTTCTATCTTTTACCCCACGTTTTCTAATCACCAGTTCCTTTTGTTCAAGCCTATCTATGATCCCAGTAACCGTGCTGGGCTTGACAAGCACGTACTTGGCCAGACTGGATGAGCTCATTGGGCCATATTCATGGATCACTTTAATGCAAGCCAATTGCGGTTGGCTCACCTTAACAAGTCTATCCAATTGTCTGCTGTAAAGATCTCCGGCTTGCACCAATTTGCGTAGGTACCAAATTATCCAGCGCGTGGAGTCCTTCAGCGCGTCGCTGAGGAACTCCTGCCGATATGTCTTGTATTCATCGGAATTCAGATCAGGTTTAGATTCACTATCTCTTGTAGCCATAACGCCATATCCATTCGATTACATTATTATGACCATAACGAATTTACCAGAATCAACTTCTGGTCCGCGCACAAACCCTTGATCATGATTTAGCCTATAACCGTCCGTAAGGCAACAGCTTTTGTGATAAATACTGCCCTTTGGGTCTTTAAAATACCCATTGCTGCTTTATTATCGTTATATTGTCATGTTATGTGCATTGGGTAATATTTTATTGTGTTAAACGATCTTAAGTGTTAGAGCCGATATGGTTATCTATAGCAGTTGTAAAAACTAATCGAGATCGCGTCCCTGGTTCGCGGGAATGAAATTTAATTTGATTCCACGCTTTATCTTTGGAATCATTACAATAATGGAGAATATTATGCTTGACAGAAAAATAACAACGGTAATTGATCAAGAAAAGTGCACAGGGTGTGGAATCTGCGTAAAGGTATGTCCTGCTGATACGATTTCCATGGAAGACGACAAAGCCAAGATCACCGGAAGTTTTTCCCTTGGGTGTGGGCATTGTGAGGCGGCTTGTCCGGTTGGAGCAATAAGAGTGGAAGCCCTGGATGACGACTCGATCAATTTCTCCACTTTTGATATGAACAATAAATGGATCCCCCCGGGCAAATATGATCTGCCTGACCTAGTGAGATTAATGGCTTCCAGAAGATCGTGCAGGAACTACAAGGAAAAGGAAGTTGATAAAGAAGCTCTGGAAGACCTTATAAAAATTGGATGCGCTTCTCCTTCAGGCTCCAATGAACAAGTATGGAAATATACTATCTTGCCTGATAGAAAATCGGTTATAGCTTTAGCCAAACGAGTCGCCTCTTTTTTTGAGAGACTGAACAAACAGTCTGAAAACTTCATCATTAGAAAGGGCCTTAAATTAATCGGCAAACCGGAACTGGATAATTACTATGTGAATTACCACGATGTTGTGGAAGAAAGACTGAAAAGGTACAAAGAAGAAGGCGTGGATGGCTTGTTTCACAACGCGCCTGCCGTAATAGTGGTAAGCTCCGGCCCTGGCCTTTCAACGCCTAAAGAGGACGCGATCCTGGCCTCCCAGAATATCTTGCTCGCGGCTCACGCCATGGGCTTGGGTACTTGCCTCATAGGTCTGGCCATAGCGGCCATGTATAACGATCATTCTATTCAAAGATTTATCGGTCTTTCCAAAAATGAGGTTCCACACACTGTAATTGCCATAGGCTATCCGGACGAAAAATATCATACTGTTATTAGAAGAAGAATGCCTGAGATTCGATACTTCCAACGCAATTAAATATTTGAACTCTTATTGGCGTGATTATTATTCGTCCTTGTGGGTCTCTGGGGGGGACTCAGGTGGTAACGAAAGGAGGGGTAAGGCGAGTCGCCATTTTATGGCCGACAATCTAAGAACAAGTGTTATCAAAACCGCGGCCAATGTGTATAACCACTCTTGCACAGCGATCATCTTTAGAGTAACAAACACCAGGGCGCCCGCCATCGCGGCTGTCGCGTAAATCTCTGTTCTCAGAACCAAAGGTATCTCGTCACTCAAAACATCCCTTATCATCCCCCCTACAACACCGGTCATTATACCCATTATAATAGCTATCAAACCAGTGTGCCCCATAGTAAGGGCCTTATCGGCGCCTATGACTGTGAACGCCGAAAGGCCTATCGCGTCTGCTATTAAAAGGGCCCTGGTTCTCTTGTGAAGAAATCTCACAAAGAAGAAAGTCACTAACGCGAATGCAAGGGAAATATAGATATAATTATGGTCCTTTAGCCAGAATATCGGTCTTGAATCCAGCAATAGATCCCTTAAGGTCCCCCCGCCGATTGCAGTTACAAGGGCAAGTGTAATCACCCCGAAAAGATCCATCCGTTTGCGTCCCGCGACCAACGCGCCGCTTATTGCGAAGACAGCGGTTCCAAATAAGTCCAGGCAATATATAAGGGGCAAATTCATTAATGATTCTTTGACCTTTTATGGGATTTTCACAAACCATAGGGCGTCCAAGGCCGGCCCTTTGCTCTGGCGCCTTTGCCCTTGGGTCATAAAAGACATTTTATGTCTTACCCTGAGCCTTGCCCTATGGATTTGCTTTTGCCAAAGGCTTGGAGGGACTTTCAAGATAAATCGCCAAAAACCCGGCATAAGCTTGTTTCCCATGTCATAATCCTATAATAGAGTTTATTAAAATGAGTATTTGCGATAAAATAGTACACTAATTTTCAGAATTTGGAGTATTGAAAAGTTCTCCGGGATCCCTATGAAACTTGGAAACATTATTTTCTTTCATAATAATAGTCGTCAGTGGACTATAAAATACTTGGAACCAAAAGTGATTGATGGAAAAACCAGTAGCTCAAAATTGGGCAATACTGATACATTGTAGATAATGGGACACTAAGTCCCGGAAATAGCGCTATCAATATTCCCTTAAAGAGTCTAAGGCCCGAAAATTGACTGAGCGCATGATCATTGAAGTTGATAACATAAAGGTTTGGATTTAAAAGCAGAGATATGGTGGTTCAAAAGCACGACATTGTAGATTATTACGATGACAGGAGAATTTCCACTGCGTTGGTCCTGGACGCGGATAACAAGAAGATCAGACTTCTCACCCAACAGGGTAAGGAATCCAAGGTATCTCCAAACAGGATACTTATCCACGCCAAAGATTCCAACTTTCCTGTTCAGGCTTCCAGGGACGAACAGATCGGGGAATTAAGGACGATAAATAATCTCAGGGATAGAATTAAAGAGGATATAGACCTAAAGGAACTATGGGAAGTCATCAGCTCAGAAGCGTCTGAAACTACAGTTAAAGAACTGACTGAACTGCTCTTTGGTGAAGAGATCGACAGCCACAAACCCGCGGGGCTGTTGCGAGCTATCCAGGAAGACAGGATTTTTTTTAAAGTCAAATTGAACTCCATAGAGGTCCCCCCCCAGGAAAAGGTACAACAAGCTCTGGCCCAAAAAGAAAGGGAAAAGGAGAGGCTGACCTATATATCGGACGCAAAAGACTTTTTGGAAAATCTCGTTTCAAAGAAGGATTCCATAGGAACCGACCCCCCGGCGGGTCTGATTAAGATGTTGGAAGACGCGGCTCTTTTGGGCAAAGATTGGGAAACCCATAAGACGGTGAAAAGCATTTTCACCCTGGCTGGAATAAGTAAGGCATTGACACCCTTCTCGATCCTGGTTCGCATGGGGCATTGGAATGAAGATGAAAACCTCAGAATAATAGCTGAACAAGTCCCAATAGAATTTTCGTCCCAGTGTATTGAAGAAGCCGGGCAAGTGGCCACAAGGCCGGTTCCGGATCATTTGGAAGATCTTACCGACAGGACAACTTATTCAATAGACTCCATAACCACAAGGGATGTTGACGACGCTCTATCCTTGGTTGAAACCGGAGATGGGCCGGAGCTTGGCGTCCACATTACAGATGTCACCCATTTCCTGGATCATGGGTCTTTTTTAGACAAAGAAATCAGATATAGGGGCACTTCAATATATTTACCGGACCTTACCATTCCTATGGCGCCTGAGGCCCTTTCCGAAAAAGCCGCCAGCCTTACTGCGGGTATGGCTCAGCCAGCAATAAGTGTTCTTGTTAAATTCAATAATGATCTGGAACTGGTAGATTACAGAATTGCTAACACGATTTGTAAAGTCACCCAAAGGCTTACTTACGAAGAGGCGGACGAAAGGATATTATCAGGAAGCTCTATAGAGAAACGCATGTTCGAGATAGCCGCGGCTGTGAGAGACCAGCGCGTTAAATCCGGCGCGGTTATATTTAAAGATCCCGAGATTTATATTTATTTGGACGAGAATAAAGATATACAAGTAGTAAGGAGAAACAGAGAATCCCCTTCACAAATTCTGGTTTCAGAGTCAATGATATTAGCCAATCATCTTTTCGCCAAGTTCTTGAGTGATCACAAGGCAGCAGCCATATTCAGGGGCCAGCCGGATCCTGTGGAAAAGATAGAGCTTGGGGAAAAATTTGACCCAGTGGAATCATTCCAGGCAAAGAGGCTGCTGGGTAGGGGTGAAGTTGGGACATCACCCGCGCGGCACTCAACTCTGGGGTTGGATTGCTATACTACCGCGACCTCCCCTCTAAGAAGATACCCAGACGTAATAGTTCAGCGGCAACTTAAATCTGTTCTAAAAACCGGCGCCCCGTTAATGGACTCCTCTGAACTGGAGGACATCCTGTCGGTTATTTCCGGGCCTCTTGATAGAGCGGGCTTAATGGAGCGCGAAAGAAAACGTTACTTTTTGTTAAAATATCTTAGAGAAAAAAGACACGATGAAATAATGGCCACTGTTCTCCAAAGATTCCCCAAATTCTATTTGGTTTATCTTGAAGATTACAGTCTCAATATACCAATGCGGCCATCCGATGATGTACACCTAAAGCCGGGTGACCGCGTGATAATTCGTCTTGATAAAGTCATTCCAAGGGAAGATAAGATTAACTGTATACTTGTTAGACCAGTATAAACATGGACTCAGAAAAGATTGCCATAAAAATTATCCCTACACCCAATACTCAGAATATCTCTGAGAAAAATATCCTTGTTCTATCAAAGATTACCAAGATAGACCCTGAAAAGATCAAGGAAAGATTTTCAGTGGGTAAAGGCCTGACAATAGTTACCCTGGTCCATCCTAAGGTGGATAATGTAATCAAAATGATCAAATCCATAGGGTTCCATGTGACCACGGCCGCGCATCAACCAAAAACATTGTCCGGAACATCAATCAGAGGTGGAACCAGGACAAAATCCAAGGGGAAAAAATCCGGGAAAAAAGAAGTTTACCCTGACGAATGGAAAGCAGGGGATGTTATTGAGAACCTCTACGAGGTGATGGATGTTAAGCATGGTGGAATGGGCGCTGTTTATGTGGCCAGACATCAACGCTGGAATACCATGCTGGCCATAAAATCCCTGCATAGAAAGCTTCGTGACAATGACGAGGACAGGAAGCTATTTGTAAAAGAAGCGGAAACCTGGATAGACATAGGTTTTCACCCTAATATAGCTGCTTGTTACTACGTGAGAAACATCCAGGATAGCCCAAGAATATTCATTGAATATGTGGGCGCGGGGGCCCTTAACGAATGGTTGCCTAAAAAGGGTAAAGTCGGCTGGGACCTTATACTCGACTTGATGGTACAATTTAGTCACGGGCTTGATCACGCACACTCCAAAGGTCTTGTACACAGGGATGTGAAACCTGGCAACTGCATGATGACAGCGGACGGGACCCTTAAACTTACGGATTTCGGTCTTACCAAAAGAAGCGAGATAGTTAAAATAGACGCTACAGTTGCAGAGGACGGCGGTCCAGACACTGTGATGATGGAAAGGGAATCGGTTACAGCAGCGGGAATGGGAACTCCCGGCTATATGGCGCCGGAGATGTGGGTTATAGGAGCTGAGGTCGGTTTAAC
>CAZFJT010000092.1:0-8682 GCA_964519135.1 uncultured Syntrophales bacterium
GGTAAGATCCCCTGACGATATCCACCTTGTGGCTTCGTGAACCTTGCTGATCGGCTGATGCACCCTTTTGATCACATAAAAGGAGATCGCGGCCAATACCAGGACAAATGTCCCAAGACCAAGATAGAAAATATCGAGAAGCAATGTCTTGGATTGGGTGTCAAAATCCTTTAAAGACATTCCCAGATGGAGTATTCCTAATATTTTCTTATTCTTGGGATGAACATGACACGCTGCCTGATAACAGCTCTTCTTGTTATAGATGGGAGTTATCATCCCCAATGATCTATGACCGTTGGCTTTAAGTATCTTGGTCCTTTTAATGGCTTCGAGATTTGAAACAGGCGACTTTGAGCTATGACACGCCAAACAGGCTTGGGATTCCTTGCCTACCTTTGTGTCCACCTCCTTTGGATCACTTGAATATTTAATAAAACCACTATGGTTATATATTCGAATGCTCGATATCTCTTCCTGCGCGGACATGTTGGAGACTATGCTTCTTGTGGCGCTTGCGTCATCAGCCAACATACTGTGATCCGTGGCGTTCACAACAGCGGATGACAATCTCGAGGCTTCTCTGATAATCCTTTTGATGGAAAAATCCCTTTGCACATCAAATATCAAGGCCACAAAAACGATGTACGACACCAGGAGAATCAAACCAACTGCAGCGGCGATCCTGAATCCTAGGTTTCTCCACAATGGGCGCCAGTATTTCTTTATTCCAGGC
The DNA here is from genome assembly GCA_964519135.1 of uncultured Syntrophales bacterium. Lineage (GTDB taxonomy): Bacteria > Desulfobacterota > Desulfomonilia > Desulfomonilales > Desulfomonilaceae > CAZFJT01. The sequence goes on from CAZFJT010000092.1 coordinate 734, forward strand.
ACTTTTCAGCCTCTCCCTCAGTGTTATATGCGCCGTACAAATGTTGTTTCAGCCTGCTCAGTCTCCAACCACTTCTTTGACAGCCTTGAGGAATTCATCCTTATTGACCGGTTTTTCTATGAACCCTTCAGGCGCAGGAATGGATCTTTGATTAATGAACTTTTTGAATTCCGAGTACCCAACCGCTGGTGAGGAAAAGCCCGTTACCATAATCACTGGAACATCCTTAAGCTTTTCGTCTTTGCGCATCTCTCGATACATCTTTATGCCCGTCTTTTCAGGCATCAAAAGATCCAGACAGACCAGATCCGGTTTTTCGTCGATTACCTTCTTGAGTCCCTCCACACCATCACAGGCTTCACACACCTCATATCCATTTTTCCTTAATAAAGTCCCCAGATAGGTTATGACATCAGGTTCATCATCAATGACCAGGACTTTCCTTGCCATGGCTTGTCCCTCCTGTTACTCTGATGAAAAATTACGCTCCAAGGCTATGCTCCTTAAATAATGACTTATTATTAGGATCACTATTTTGTGTGTCTGGGTAAGAGCAATTAGGGCGCCAAAACAAATCGCTGGTGTTTCATATTGGTAAGAGCTTGTTTTAATATGAATTAGTTTTAATTGAATCGAGTGATGAGGGGGGTTGGATAAGGATCGTGAAGGAATACTGTTCTTTGATACGTTACTTTAGTGAAACAATGATTTTCATGATTGTTGCGATCACTGCCAATAGGCGTCATTTCATTGCTGTTTCACGAACGCAACACTGTTTCAAATGTGTAACGGTTCGTTTATTCCATGTTTCTTCATTTTTCGCCACAGGGTTGTGCGGCTCATGCTTAATCTCTTTGCAGCAACACTTTTGTTCCAACTATTGGATTCCAGTTCCTTGACTATGAGATCTTTTTCCAGAGATTCTACCTGATTCTTAACTCTTAGATTCTTTTGATTTTCACCCTGATTGCAATCATGGCATATTGAGTAAGGAAGATCAGAAGGATAAATCAGGGACTTTTTTCTATGCACGAACGCGTGTTCAATTGCATTGGCCAGTTCTCTCACATTACCAGGCCAATGATAGGATTCCAGAATATCCAAGACCTTATCAGCTATTCCCATTACACTTGCGCCCATTTGCTCATTGAATTTGCTGATAAAATGGCTTGTAAGTAAAGGTATATCATCTATGCGCTCCTTGAGAGATGGTAAATCCAACGGGTAAACACTGAGCCTGTAGTAAAGATCATCCCTGAATGAACCGTCCAGGACTTTTTTATACAGATCCTTGTTAGTGGCTGTAATCAGTCTAATATCCAGTTTAATATTTGAATTGTCTCCTATTCTTTGAAATTCCCGCTCCTCAATTACCCTAAGTAGTTTTACCTGGGTTGAGAGACTGATTTCACCAATTTCATCCAAAAAAAGTGTGCCACCATTTGCCAATTCGAATTTACCTAGGCGGTTTTTGATCGCTCCAGTGAAAGCGCCTTTAACGTGCCCAAAGAGTTCGGTTTCAAGAATTCCCTCAGGAAGAGCCGAACAGTTCACTGCAACAAAAGTCTTGTCTCTCCTAGGACCACCGTAATGAAGGGCCCTAGCTATAAGCTCCTTGCCTGTGCCTGACTCTCCTTGAATCAATACAGTGGTGTCGGACTCCATGAGTGGTGATAGTCTTTGATAGACCCTTTGCATGGCCTCGCTTCTACCGACGATATTGGTGTAACCATAATACTTTTTTAGCTCTTCTCTCATCCAGTGGCTTTGTGAAACATCGCGAAATGTTTCTATACCTCCAACCACCTTTCCATTCTCATCATAAAGGGGCGCGGCGTTCACCAACAAATGGGCCAATTCATTCCTCTTGGTGCGAATTGCAACCTCCACATCCTGGTACGGGCGCCCACAGGACAATGCCATGTCAACAGGGCAATTATTCTTACATATTGGAGATCTGAACAATTCAGAGCAGTCTCTACCCAGGACTTCCTCTCTGTGAAAACCGATTATTTTCTCAGCCGCGCTGTTCCAAGAGACTATTCTCCAATCCCTGTTTAGAGTCATTACACCTTCTGAAATACTGTTGAGAATTGCCCCAAAGAGTTTTGACTGTTCCATGTTTGCGCTCCTTGTTTGCATTATGTTTCAAGAAATGAATGCAAGCGCTGATCCATATCAGTGTTAACCAGAAGGTAAATAACTGGATTGACTCCAGTTTAACTCTGATCGCGAATAGTCGAGTGCGCCTGGGATCATATATGCCCAGTCCCAATGATGCAATAATCTTGCCATTAATCCCAATGGACTATGCTTTGCGTACAATCTTCCAGAAATGTATATAATGATTTAGGGGAATACTGGATTTTTGGTTTTTCCAATTAATATAGAGAACACAATGAATATAGAGAACACATGGGAACTTGGACCTGAAGAAACCATTATGATTTACTGCTCACGGGCTGAGATGGGCCGATCAGTCAAAAACACCGTCATTGAACATATTTCCAGAGGCCTGGATTGGAATAGACTTGAGCATATCGCCTCGGCCCACGGTCTGGCGCCTGTAGTGAATAAGAGAATTATAGAAGAATTTCGCGACTTCATTCCTGAAACAATAATCGCAAATCTCAGGCGATCATACTTCAGTGATTTTCGCAGAAACGCCATATTGACCCAAAGGCTTCTAAAGGTCCTGGAAATGATGGAAGAACGGTCGATAAAAGTAATGCCGTTAAAGGGGCCAATCCTGGCCCATGAATTGTACGGCCATATAAGTATGCGACTGTTCGGTGATCTGGACATACTGACGCCTGTTCATCAGTTTGATCGGGCTGCAAAAGCCCTCTTTGATCATGGTTGGACATGCCCATATGAATCGGACGCTCCATTATTGAATCGAGCCAGAGAAGAAAACTTTAGGGAGGTAATGTTCCTGAGCCCTGATGGCAGGGGCGCCCTGGAGCTTCATAGGGAAGTGGGATACGACCATTTCCTCTCTGGGGTCAGCTCTGAATTGTTGTGGCTGGACCCGGTAAAGATCCAATATTCGGATCATATGGTCCTCTCGCCCAAACCTGAAGCCCTTCTTATATACCTCTGCGCGCACGGCGCGTCCCACGGGTGGCAAAGGCTCATGTGGGTATGTGATATTGACAGGCTTATAAGATCAAAGCCTGATCTGGATTGGGATATGATAATCAAGGAATCAGAAGACCGTAATTGCCTACGAGCTGTTTACCTTGGTGTTCTGCTGGCTGCCTGGACCATGGAAACCCCTGCGCCTGAAAGGATAATTTTCAAAGCAAAACGCAAACCAATTATGAAATCCCTGGCGCCAACAATTTGCAGACTTATGTTCAAGCCCATCAATCCCACTGAAAGCAAACTCAGAATTTTTTATTTCAGATTTAGGCTGATAGAAAAACCACTACATGGGCTCCTATATGCGCTTAATCTTCTCGCGCGGCCACCCAGGAAAGATCCTTTGCTGGTAATGCCAATAGAAGCCGCCTTCCTCCAGTTCATGGTCCGTTTGTCGCGCAAATTGTTCAGGGCTCTTGGGGTAAAGCAATTACTGAGATTATCTTCTTTGAGCGCCCTTTAATAGCTCCACCACGCGTGACGTTAATTTAGACCCAAATTAATCGCTTTCATTTTGTGTTCAATTCACGGAATCATTGGGATAAAGCTCATCCACAGGTTCCACCTTTACACCTGATGTGAGTATTTCCTTGCCTTTCAACGCTACTGTTTGACCTTCCTTGATTCCAGTTCTAACTTCCGCGAAATTTCTATTGGTGGCGCCTAGTTGGATCCTGGTGAGCTCCGCGATGTTTTCCTTATTTATTACAAAAACGGTATTGTAATTATTGTCCTGAATCTCATCGAGTAGGGCGTTCACAGGTATCTTGAGCTTACCTTGAAGTTTTTCAAGGGCGATTTTTCCCCTCGCGTACATACCTTCCAATAAGAGCATATCATTGTTATCCATATATATCCTGATTTCAAAGAGCCTGGATTCGGAAGCCACAGGTTCAATGTAGGTGAGCTCGCCCTTGAATACTTTACCTGGATATGAATCCACCAGAACTTGAGCCTCAATCCCATTCTTAAATATCTTTTTGGGGTTGAGCCTGGCAATGGCCAAATCAGACACATGGGCTTCCAGATATATTTTTGTGAAGTCGCTTATTCTGAAGAGATTTGTCCCTCTTGTCACCCAGTCGCCAATTTCCACATATCTTTTGGATATGCGTCCCCGTATGGGCGCCTTGACCTGTGTATCCTTGAGATCTTCCCTCGCGCTGGCCAGAGAAGCCCTATCCATCTCCACACGGGCCTTGAGATTGTCGTAAATGGACAGCTTCTCGTCAAAAGCCGTCCGGCTGACAGCCCCGCTTTTGAACAGAGACAGATTCTTTTCGTACTCGGCCTTACCGAACTTCATAAGGGCTTCATCCCTTTTCAAGGCTTGTTCGGCCTCCTTAACGGTCTCCCTGATCTTGGAGTCGTCAAAGACAAGAAGAGGTCGTCCCTGTTCCACTATCTGACCGTCAGTAACTTCAATGGATTCCACCTGAGCCTCTATTTCCGCTGAGACCGTCGTATTTGCTGTAAATCGCAGAGGCCCTGACACATGTAGATACTTGTTCAAATCGCCCTTCTCAACCTTTGCGGTGGTTATCTTTATCGGAGGGGCCACAGGTTTCTTTTTTTCTTTCTTTCCGCACCCGGTAAAAATTATGCATATGAATAATGATATTATAATTAAACGGTAATTGCCCATGTCCATTAATCCTCAGAACATTTCAGGTACATTCAAAATATTCAGCTTTGGCAATCCGGCGTTTCCAGGTCCCAAACCGCGCCATTATTGATCGTCCAATTCAAACCTTGTGGGAGAGTCTTTCCAGAAAATATTTTTCAAATCATCCAAAAGTGTGTAAACCACAGGTATAAACACGAGCGTAAACAGAGTAGACACAGATAATCCTCCAACCACGGCCATTGCCAGACCATTGTAAATCTCCGAGCCCGGGCCTTGCTTAATGGCTAGTGGCAACATACCAAGGGTCATGGCTATTGAGGTCATGAATATGGGTCTCATTCTGCGCTTGCTGGCCAGTACCAGGGCATCATCTCGGTCCATGCCGCGATCCTCCATCAATTGAACAGCATATGTTATCAATAATATGGAATTCTTCACAACAAGCCCCACCATCATCACGTATCCCAGCAAGGTAAACGCGTCAAAACTTACTCCTGTGAGTCCCACAAGGGTGTTGGCCCCTATTATGGACAACGGCACACTCAACAGTATGGACAATGGCCTGATAAATGACTGGAATTGCATAACAAGGAGTAGATATACCGTGATACAGGATAGGGGAAACACAAAACGCACGGCTTCAATGAGTTTCTTTAGTTCATTGACCGCGCCATGGGATGTAAATGAATATCTTGGCGGAAAGGCCACATTCTCTGTTATCTTCGCCTTAACTTCCTCAAACACGGCTTCAAGGGGTCTGCCTTCAATGGTGAATTGCACCCTCGCGCTTCGCTTCATATCATAATGACTTATCCTAACAGGACCGAAAACACTTTGGATGGTGGCCACACTTGAAAGTTGGGCCTGGGCTTCAGGGTCCACCCTGGAGGTTAACGCTATATTTTCAACATCTTTCAGGGACTTCATACTTTTTTCTTCACCCATTATCCTGATGTAATAATACCTTCCGTCAGCCTCATATTGGGACCTGGTTCTCTGGCCCCCAATAGCCGCTTCAACCGCGTCGGCCACATCTTTTACGGTAAATCCCAGGTATGCGGCCCTTTCAGGATCCACCCTGACCTCTACCTGTGGTTTTTTCATTGCCAGATCAGTGTAAGTAAAGACTATTCCATCAATATCTTTCCCAAGGTTTATAACTTGCTGTACAATTTGGGCCAGGATCTCATAATTTTGCCCCAACAGTCTTATATCAACTATACTTGACCTTGTGTGGATCGTTCCGAACAATGGATGTTGTATTGGATTCACTCCCCTGAGCGGCAAGTCCCGGGTGAGATCGTAAGCCTGCTTGGCTATCTTTGACACAGGCTGCGAGCTTTCTTCCTCCTCTTCGCAAATTATATATATGCGATTCCTATGGGCGTTACGACTTGGGACCGCAATCAGGTGTTTTACCCCTTCGATATTTTTCCAACGCCCTTCAATGACCTTCATCAAATTGTTTCTCTCTTCAAGACTCAAACCTTCGTACGTATCAAGTGAAACACGTATGAGATTTGTCCCGCCTGACGGAAGATATCCCATTCCCGGAAGGGCCAGGTATGATAGAGCGAACAGGACAACAGCCGCCAAAATCAGTGATATTTTTCTTATAAAACCATTAAGGAAATATCCCAATGCGGACAATAGCCCTTTTGACACCATCGCGCCTATTTTGTCCAGTGCGCCCATGAACCTGAACAAAGATCCAACTGTTGGAGAAGGCGCCTTTTCATGGCCCATCCATCTGGAAGCCAACATTGGGACCACTGTGAATGCGTCAAAAAGTGACAGAAAGATCGCCAAAGATATGACCAAAGCCACTGGAGCAAACAGAAGGCCGATCTTACCCTGGATGAGCAACACTGGAGTGAAAACCGCGGCAGTGGTAAGAGTGCACATGAATACAGCCACACCCACTTCCTGGGTACCGTCCACACACGCTCTGTAGATACTCTTTTTTTCCTCGTGGCGATGCCTGTGGATATTCTCCAACACAACGATCGCGTCATCAACGATCAGGCCCATAGATAGGGCTAAACCAGCCAGGGAGATCACATTTATGGAATACCCCAAAAGGTACATCCCTATGAATGTCCCAATAATGGAAACCGGGATTGAAGTGGCCACTATGAATATACTGCGCCATTGCTTCAAAAAGATAAAAAGAACCAGAAGCACCAAAACCAGGGCTTCTATCAAACACTCCCGCACAGTGGAAATAGCGTCTTTTATATAGGAGCTCTGGTCATACAGTTTCTCGAACTTAACACCAAGGGCGCCATATTCTTTTTGCAATTTCCGGAGTCGCTTATCAGCCAGCTCAATGGTATTGATAACGTTCGCGCCGGCCTGGTGAAAAACATCGAACACTATCCCGGGCTTGCCATTGACCCTGCAGTACGAGTCCGGTCTTTCGGATGTGTCTTCCACAGTGGCCAAATCCGACAAATAAACTATCGGGGTTCCTGGCTCGGAAATTATGATCTTCTTGAACTGGTTCGCGGACAGGACCTTTCCTACGATCCTCACTGTCCACTCCCTTTCCCCTGAAACGAAATAACCTCCGCTTTGATTAAGATTTACCTCGTCTATACGCTTTTTTATATCCTGTACGGTAAGGTTCCTTTGCTTCAGGCGCTCCATATCGAACGTAATGCGCATTTCCCTTGTGCGGGCGCCGTCGAATTGGCAATCACCAACCCCGGGTATCCTTCTCATTGCCGGCGCGATTTCCTTTTCAGCCCATGTGGACATAATCCCTATATCCACATCCCCTGTAAGCGCAAACTGGTATATTGGCAGGTTAACTCGCTCGCTGGCCTTGAAAATCCTTGGTTTCTCAACTCCATCGGGCAGTCCGGTAACCCGGTCTATATGTCTTTGGATTTGTGCGGCTGCAAGGTCCAGGTTGGTTCCGTGTTCAAAATAACAAATTATGAATGATCGGCCATATATAGCGTTACCAAAAGAATAGCGCATATTTGAAACACCGCTTATGGCTTCTTCAAATTGTGTTGTGATCTCCCCTTCCACCTCTTCCGCGGCCGCGCCTGGGAAACTGGTTGAGATAACTACCACCGGAGGTTCGGTCTCGGGTTTGAGTTCAACAGGCAAAAAGGTGAGGCACACATAACCAAATACAGCCACCAAGAGAACCCTGACTATAACTGTA
>CAZFJT010000093.1:0-8651 GCA_964519135.1 uncultured Syntrophales bacterium
GGCTCAAAGGGGCGGTTAGAAGAAACCAGAACAGGCTTTTTCTTGCGGAAAACCCGTATCTTCAAAACAGAATCATGGATGATCCCCTGGAGTTCTCCATGATTATATCGGAATCCATGAAGGAAAAAGTGGGGCAGGTATCTTTAGGGGACCCCTATCTATTCTTGTCAAGCCCTGACGGGGCCACTTTCCTGATACACATGACCCCTTCTTTTCCATCATCGGATGTGGCTCTTTCCAGAGGGGTTGCAAAAAAATTAGGCGAGGTTATCCCCAAGCGCATCAATGAACTCATGGAAGTAATTCCAGGCGCGAAATCCAAATTTGAGGGCCTGAAGTGGCATTTGACAGGAAAGGTGATATTCCATAGTCAGCCGGACATTCTTATTGACCGTGAAGCCCTGATGATACTCATTGCTTCATTTACGCTTGTATCCGGGTTCCTGATCTTTGCCTACAGAAGCCTAATATCAGTTAGCGTTTTAATGGGTCCTATATTATGCGCAATAGGCTCAAATTATCTTGTAATGTACTTCACATGCCCTGAGATTAATCCAGTGGTTGTGGGCGCTATAGGAATTTTGTTCGGCCTGGGAGCTGATTTTGGAGTTCACCTTTGGGGCAGGGTTAGGGAGGAGCGCGTCAATGGCTCTGAATGGTCAAGGTCAATGTACGACGCAATGCAGGCCGCCGGCCCACCTGTTTGCATAGGAGCGATGACCAGTGTAGTGGCTTTTTCCTGCCTCGGATTCTCAGACCAACCTGCAATGGGACAGTTTGGCTATGTTTGCGCTTCAGGAGTCTTACTCACTCTATTGTCCACATTGTTCATGGTACCATCTTTATGCCAAATCTTGGCTGATAAGAGATCCGCCTATATCCCGGACATGAGGGTCAAATTCACCGTAATATCAACTCTTTTCACATACAGACCTAAACTCGTAGTCATCATCTCAATGATTACAATTGCTTCTGGCCTGTTTTTCGCCACATGGATTAAATACGAGGAAGACCTCTTTAAAGTATTTATGGCAAAGGACATCAAGTCAGTTGAAGTCGCGCAAATGATATCCAGGAAGTTTAAATCCAATTTCTCCCAGCCCACTCACCTGACTTTTGAAGCTGATGATTATGATACCGGATTGGCTTTTCAGCGTAGATTGGATCAAATTTTGGCCAAATTAAGGGATGAATCGGGCTTAATCGGAACCACGGAATCTATTTCGTATCTGGACGCGCCAAAGGCCCTGAAGAACCAAAACGCGCATTTCGTATCCAAATTAGGTGAGAATTTACAGGATCTACGCGCACTTTTCAAGACACTGCTGGGGCAGTCGGATCTAAGTGTAACCGCATCCAATAATATGCTTAGGTCGTTTGATGATATAGCTCATATTTTTGCCACAATAGGTGACCTCAAGACAGATGGCGCCCCTCCTGATGACGGCAGATTTAAACGCGACTGGTATCTGGCCAAGGTGGACGGAAGATATAGATTCCTTACAAAGCTTCGCTATTCGAGCCAAGTCAGCTCACCCGCTGAACTTCAGGCCGCAGATTCCGTAGTGGCAAACGCTGTGTCACAATTGCCGGTGAAGGTGAATATTTCCGGCCCAAGGCAGTCCATGGAGGCCATTCTTTCCACCCTGGTCTCTGAGCTCCTGCGTCTTGGGCTTTACGCGGCTTGCGCTGTTACCTTGTTCTTATTGCTGGTGTTCAGACAGCCCTTTGGAGTGGTCCTTAGCCTTGCCCCCATGTTGGGCGCCTTTTTTATAACACTTGGAATAATGGGCTTTTTTGAGATAGGCATACCCTTCTCAATAATCGGGGTGGCGCCGCTCATATTCGGCCTGGGTATTGACAATGGAATACACGTGATTAATCGAACATTCAATGAGGACAAGGAATCAATAGTTGATGTCATGGGGCAAATGACCAGACTATTGATTGTTACATCACTAACAAGTGTGCTGGGTTTTGTGGGAATGATAATTTCTAGACACTACTCTTTGGAATTCTTGGGTTTGTCAATGGTCATAGGAATGACTGCGGCTCTGGCCTTAACACTATTGACCTTACCTGCGGCAATCTTACTGTTTCAAAAGAGTAGGCCTGTAAATATAGAGGAAGATTCACATGATATATTATAGGAAGCTATGTCATATCTTGATATTGTTATTTATTATTGCATGTTCAGCCATGTTTCATGGATGCGCAGTGCGTATGCCAGCTAAGGACGCCGAATTAGCGGAGATTGTAAGTGAATTGGAAAAAAGAGCATATATTGTACAGAGATTTAGGGCGTCGTTCATAAAAACAAAACATTCCAGTCTTTTTGAAAAAGATCTAAAGGTAGAGGGCGCCCTGGTTTTTAATAAGCCAAACCAGTTCAGACTAATAACTAACGGTGACATTAGTATTAAAGTGGTGTCCGACGGGAGAATCATAAGCCTTATCCATGACAATAAGGATGAGGAGATTTATAGACTGCAAGGAGATAGAGACACAGCTCGCTTTGCTGATCCCCTGATGCTGTTGGTGGATTCCATAGGAAAAGGGGCTTTTCACAAATTCGGTATTGAGGAGCAGCTTCTTGAGTCCGGAGAGACGCTTATAGAGATCGACCCCAAGAACGTCACGAGTTTTGAGAGGGTCAATAGGGCCATTATGTGGCTGGATCCCACTGGAAAGTTTAAGAGGATCAGGATACTTTATGAAAACGGCAATTGGGATGAAACAATGTTTCTAAGTTGGTCTATTCTTTCAGAGGAATCCCCTGAGATGAAAGAATTGAATCAGGAAATCAGAGACTTGAAAGAAAGATACCAGGACGAGGAAAGCCGGGACTCCACACCCAGATTTGCCTCAAACAGCAGCTCAACCGAAGATATCGCAAATCGCGCCTCACAAAATGATCAGACGTTGCCTTTTTCAAGGTCTCACCAGCCAGGGTGGCATCTGGACAAGGATGTGGTTGACCATATAGGCGCGGTTGAACCTTGATCTTTACTTCTTTAAACATCGGAGACAATATCATTCGTCAAACTAGACTAATTCCTCAGTAATTGGGAGTGCGGCGTCGAGACTGTTGGCCCGTTTCGGCTCACGCTACTTCCATCCACAGATTCTCTCCTCTCTCCTCCCTGCCTCCAACAACTGAAGGATTACAAACTAGAATCCTATTATGTCTATCATATACATTTGCCGACGCCTCGGAAGTATCTTTCGAATGGATCCTTGAGGTGCTTCCCATAAATAACTGAATATATTGTCAGTGGGGCTGTTAAAACAACTAGAATAATGGCAAAGATTGCGGCTGCAAGGGCAATAGGCGCAAACACGAGCATTATTGCGAATGCGCCTATTGATTTAAAATAATCCTGAAACCTCATTTGTGACGCGATCTCATCTTCGACTGGCGTTTATGGGTATTCGAAGACCAGAATTAGTCGTTATTACTCCAACCACTCTTCCATCCCCAGTGGCCCTGCCGTTGAAATAGTGACCACTGTTATGTCTTGCCTGGACCAAACCATTGTTGTAGCTCCCGTAAAAATGAAAAGTATGCTTTTTCCCCCAGAAATCATGATACCAGGCCACACCGTTAACCTTGTTACCGTTATGGTTAACGTTTGCAGTTACAGTTGTTCCCATAACCCACGCCTGATATTGGCCCGAGAAGTTTGGAGCCGCGTACACATCCACTGTCATTGCCGAAAAAATCGTTAAAAGGAAAAATATCCCTAATACGCGCTTCATTAAGTTAGCCTCCTTTTGATTGGCTTTATCTGCTACCGGTCGGCTTAATATAGTTAGGGCTTATGTAATATTGTCCCTTTTTTTGCCTCGAAGTTCCCTAACGGGTATTAATGGGGATAATAATGGAATGGGAATATGATTCAGTCTGACCCTTATTTTACTATCAATACGATAATCTCTATTCAAAACGTACTAGAGCGTTAATATAAGGTAATAGGCTTACAGTAGCAAAACACAAGAATGATTGAATTTTGCGAGGATTTTACGCTCCTGTCCGGCTTATGGAACGTCCAGCCTTATACCGCCAGTGAAATACCTTACTACTTTTCTGATGGCCTTAAGTGTTTCTACCGCGTCAACCTGGGACACAAGAGCCATCCCTCCTGAATCAAAACGAGCAAGAACCAATGTTGGAGTCAGCTCGTCCTTCATACCTCCCCCCTCAATTTCCAACACAAAGTGGGGATGGTATTCAACCATTTCCTTATCTTGTTCTTCAGCGGCAACAGCCAGGCTCTCAGCTAAGCCCACAAGATAGTGCCTATCAGGAGGTGGCTCACCCGCTGGTCTGTATATTTCCGTTCGATCTCGAGAGTCAACTGTTATGGCCAGCTCCACTTCTCTATCACCGGAAATCAATTCACTCTGTGGTTCGAAAATCAATCGCATAACATCTCACCAGAATCCATTAGGTTGCAAGGAATATCTTGCTGAAAAAATATTGGATAATCAACGCTATGACAATCATCAATCAAGCGTTTGATTATCTATTTATCCTCATTCAGGGAACGCCTCAAACATTCCGACAGAATAGCAACACAAGCCTGGGAAACGTTCAAAGACGCAATCACACCTCTCATGGGGATATGAAAGCTCATATCGCACTGTTCTCCGACCAGCCTTCTGATCCCTTTTTCTTCGGACCCTAGCACAAACACGGCTTTATTGGGGAGGCTTAATTCAAACAGAGACTCCCGTCCTCTGGATTCAGCCCCATAAATCCAATATCCTTCTCCTTTTAGTTCTTTTATGGAGCGCGCAAGATTTTTCACCTTGGCTACCGGAAGATAAGCGGTCGCTCCGGAAGCTGCTTTCTCAACATATGGAGTCACCCCCACGCTCCTGTCCACTGGTATGATTACCCCTGCCGCGCCCAGGCATTCACACGCTCTGATGATATTACCTAGATTCCCTGTGTCCTGAACCCCATCAAGGGCTATTATCGGCATATTACCTTGAACATTTCGCTCAATGATATCCGAGAGATCTTTATATGGGAACCGTGAAACCTTGGCCACCACTCCTTGATGGCGCTTACTTGCAGACAGGGATTGCAGTTTGTCGTCTGTGGCTGAATATAACCGTACAGGGGATAATTTCCGGATCTCCTGGAACTCAAAACTCGACTCACCGGCCTTGCTCAACCATATCTCAAAAACCTTGCGACTCCCTGATCTCAGGGTTTCCAAAACCGGATGGGCGCCATAAATATATTCAGCATCCTTCTTCTTTGAATTATCCCTTTTCACGAAGACTTGGTCTCAACCACCAGCTCCTTAACTTCTTCAGAATCATCCGTCTTCTTCCTGGCGCCGACTTTACCCTGGGCGATCTCTCTAAGTGACATCACAACTTCCCTGTTTTTTCTGTTTGTTACGTACAGAGGAGCCCCTCTTTTCAACTCCTTTGTTCTCTTTGAGGCCAATGCAACCAGGGCAAAACGGTTCTCTACCTTTTCCAAGCAATCTTCGACTGTTACTCGCGCCATTGTCTCACCGCCTATTCTATGTTTTGGGTTTGTTCTCTTATCTTCTCCACTTCAGCCTTGGCTGTTACTATAACACTGGAAATATCAGTGGAAGAAGATTTCGATGATATCGTATTAACTTCCCTATGAAGCTCCTGAAGTAGAAAATCCAGTTTTCTGCCTATTGGAGAGCCTTTACGGGCATGATCCCTGAACTGGTCCACATGACTCCTTACCCTGACCAATTCTTCGGTAATATCTGATTTATCGGCCATATATGCCACTTCCTGGGCCAGGCGCTCCCTGTCCAAGTCTATGGCGCCCAATAATTCAGTTACTCTTTTTTCAAGCTTTTCTTTTGCTGATTTAGTTACTTGATCTACTAATGGCTCAATTTTAAATGATAACTCCTTAATGCTTTCCAATCTGGATTGAATATCATTCCAAATTGTCTCACCCTCTTTGCTCCTCATGCTGTCCAATGCGGACAAGGCAATCTTCAAGCTTTCAATGACTAATTGGTAATCCCTTTCCAATTCCGCTTCATTTTCAACTGGGGCAATGACCTCTCTAAGAGTCAACATGTCGGATATGGTTATTTCTCCTGACAAATTGAATAGATCCTTCATCCGCTTTAAACTTGAATAATAGCTCTCAGCCAATTTCTCATCAAGTACGGCGCCAAGTATTGCCGACTTTCCACCATTCCTGGAGATGTTTATCTCAATCTTGCCCCTGCTTATACTATCCATGACGATCTTTCTAAGCTTGGGTTCGAAACTGGTGTATATTTTCGGTGAACGAAAAGAAATGTCCAAGAATCTATGATTTACAGATCTTATTTCAGTTACTATCTCAACATCCTGTTCTGTTGCAACTCCCCGGCCATAGCCGGTCATACTTTTCACGTTTGACCTACCTTGTTTCGTTTTATTTTTATTCTATTATAGTAAGAATTTCGAATATCGTTAAGAATGTTTACCAATTCTGCCTCCCTGTAATCCGGATATGTCCATGGTGTGGGCCTATAAGATCCCTTTTCAAAGGTCAGAGTGAGATCAGCGAAGATTCCGTCTCTGAGATATATCCTGTGAGATCTGTTCTTACCTGTCGCGAGAACGAAATTCTCCAGTGACAACAAACCAGGGTCCAGATTGATCGTCCTATCAGGGCCTATGGAATTGGCCTTTTCAAGATCATTTGTAAACAGTTTTATGTCAGGCAATGTGGCCCGGTCCACCGGCTCAATGAAACTCATAATCCATCTCACTATACCATGTCCCATTTCCTTATCGTAGTAACTGGTATAATTAAAGGGAATAGGTCCAGTGATTTGTTCCAACGGACCGATCCTGTTTTCCAGTTGGGAGACTATTTCAGGGGGAATGTTCTCACCGCGCGCCAAAACACTCATAACGATTAACGCGGGATCAGGTATGGTTGGAATGCTCATGTTCCCTTTGGGCCCTGATTAATAAGGATATTTCAGGTCTCCTTGAAGACAGGCGTGGCATAATTCCATGAAACCGCCTATGGACCAAATTTTATTGCTCCTTTGCCAAGCAGATCATGCAGGTGGGTAATGCCGATCAGGCGTCCTTTTTCATCCACTACCGCCAGCGCGGTTATCAGTTTGCTCTCCATGATCTCAAGGGCCTCTCCTGCTGTGCGATCATCACGAACTGTTATGGGATCCTTTGTCATCAAGTTAACAGCCTTGATTTCAGAAAGGGAAGATCCGTCTCCCAATGCCCTTCTAAGATCCCCATCAGTAATTATTCCCTCCAATTGACCGTCTTCATCAAGAACCAGAGTGAAGCCTAGATTCAAACTACTTATACTGGTGACTATCTCTTTAAGACCCGCATTAATACTTACTGAAGGAGCTACTCGTTTATCAAGGGCCAGGTCCTTGACCTTCAACCCCAATCGCTCCCCAAGGCTACCCCCAGGATGGCTTCTCGCGAAATCCTCCTTTTGAAAACCGCGCCTGACCATCAAGGCCACAGCCAACGCGTCGCCAAGGGCAAGAGTAGCGGTGGTGCTGGCTGTAGGCGCCATATTCAGAGGACACGCTTCCTTGGGGACCCAGCAATCAATAACCAGGTCCGCCATCTTCGCGAGTGTAGAAGTGGGCGCGGCGGTAAGAGCAATGACGCTTGTGTCCCACCGCTTAATCGTAGCTGTAACAGAGGTGATCTCAGTGGTCTCTCCACTATTGGATATGGCAATCAACGCATCATCCCTTGTAACTATTCCCAAATCACCGTGGAGACCTTCAACAGGATGCACAAATATGGCGGGACTGCCGGTGCTCGTGAATGTGGCCGCGATTTTCCTGGCTATGAGACCGGATTTTCCCACCCCGGTTACGATTACTCTGCCCCGCAAGGAGTACAGAAGGTCCACACTGCGGTCAAAACTCTCGTCAAGCCTCTCCATGACTGAGGTAATGCCCTCAATTTCTATTTCCAAGACCCTTTTGGCTATCTCTCTCGCGGGCGTTAAATTATTGCAGGTGTCGGCTAATTGCATCGGCAACGTTTTCCACAACTTCCATTACTTTTTTTTCATTAGGGCCTTCGGCCATAACTCTGCACATCATTTGGGTGCCTGAGTGCCTCACGAGCAATCTACCTTGGTCGCCCAGCTTCAATTCAGCGTCTCTTATCGCTGCCTTAATTGAAGGTATATCATCCAGGGGCGGCTTGTTGTTCACATCCACATTTTTAAGCAGTTGAGGATATCTTTCTATTGGCGCCGCCAATTCCGACAGTCTTTTCCCGCTTTCAGTCATGACTCTAAGCGTCTGAAGCGCGGTTAAAATCCCATCACCCGACGCTGTGTAATCAAGAAATATCAGGTGTCCTGACTGCTCTCCCCCAAAGGTGTACCCATCGGCTTTCATGCGATCCACCACGTATCTATCACCAACATCAGTCCTGACTAATTTTATGCCTTTGCTTCTTAGGGCCACTTCCAGTCCCATGTTGCTCATCACTGTAGCAACCAGGGTGTTTTTGGCTAAAAGACCTTTATCAATAAGATCAAAAGCTATCAAGCCCATTATCTGGTCCCCATCCACAACCGCTCCATGCTCGTCCGCGAATATAACCCTATCCGCGTCACCATCCAAAGCTACTCC
>CAZFJT010000094.1:0-941 GCA_964519135.1 uncultured Syntrophales bacterium
AAATTGATGGTTGATTAAAATTCAAAGCTTGTTTCCTGAAGCCCAGTGGACTAAATTTTATTGGATGATTGACCATGAAAGAAAAATATACACTGTCTCACAGATTACCAAGGATATAAAAACAACTTTGGAATCACAGTATAAGTCCGTCTGGGTTCAGGGAGAGATCTCAAATTTCAAGCACGCTCCTTCTGGCCATATGTATTTTACCCTTAAAGATGAATTGTCTCAAATCAGGGCTGTTTTGTTCCGTGGTCAGGCTCAATTTTTGAAATTTAAACCTGAAAATGGAACAGAGGTCATTACATGGGGTAGGCTATCGTTGTACGAACCCAGGGGCGATTATCAATTAATTTTGGATACAATGGAGCCCAAAGGCCTCGGCGCTCTTGCCCTGGCCTATGAACAGCTCAAGGAAAAGCTTCTATTAGAGGGGCTCTTTGATGAATCCAGGAAAAGGGAGCTACCGAGGTTTCCCTATACCATCGGACTGGTGACATCCGCCAGGGGCGCGGCTGTCAGGGACATGGTAAGGATAATTCAACGGAGAGCGCCATATATAAGCATAATAGTGAGTCCTTGTCTCGTGCAGGGAGATAGGGCGCCAAAGGAGATAATCTCAGCATTGGAAAGGATATCCGCAGTCCCTGAACTCGATCTGATCATAATCGGTCGGGGAGGGGGCGCGATTGAAGATCTTTGGGCCTTTAACGCCGAGGAGGTGGTAAGGGCTGTGGCCAATTGCCCATTGCCCACTATTAGCGCTGTGGGTCATGAGACCGACTTCACATTAACTGATTTTGCAGCGGATATTAGAGCTTCTACCCCTTCAGCCGCGGCTGAAATGGCCGCGCCGGACATTCGAGAGACCAGGGAAGGCCTGATCGCGATTAGCTCGAGATTGAGGAACTCGATTTATAATGAATTGGAAAGGGCCGCGG
>CAZFJT010000094.1:951-8632 GCA_964519135.1 uncultured Syntrophales bacterium
CCGCGGACAAGCTTCAGGACATAACATCCAGATTAAAGGACCCAGGCGGGCGCCTGGAAGAGAGCAGGATGCGTGTGGATGACCTTTCCATGAGGTTGGCCTCAGCTATGAAAAGATCGATTACTGATCTTGTTAAAGAGCGCAATACACTCAATGAAAGGTTGAAGGCCGAGCATATCCTTAGAAAGATCAATAGGAATAGAGAGCGATTATCGGACCTTAACATGAAATTGATAAATGTGGCCAGGTCCATGACCAACGAGGATTCGTCCCGTGTACAGGAGCTCAGCGCCAGACTGCAAGCTTTGAATCCATATGAAGTTCTGGCCAGGGGATATTCAATAGCCACAAAAGTGTCCACAGGAAAGATAATTACTGACTCAGGCCAGGTAGATGTCTCTGAGGAAATTGAACTAAAGCTTGCCAGGGGCAAGATAAACCTGTCTGTTACAGCAACGGCTGATATAGATTAGAATAGGAAAATAGGCGGATGAATGATTTGGATCATAATCAAATTTTGGAATTTCTCCAGGATGTTGGCGCCAGGGCCGGTGAAATACTGATCAGTAGTTTCAGGGGAGATTTCAAGATTGAGAAAAAGGGCGCGCCCGAGAGCAGGGACATAGTCACGGAAGTGGACAAGGCCTCGGAAAAATTGATAGTAAGTGAGATCAATAAAGCATTTCCTGATCACGATATTCTTGCTGAAGAATCAGAGCTTGAAAGAAAAGGTTCCCGCTGGCTCTGGATGATAGATCCACTGGACGGCACTGTTAATTTCAGCCGTGGATATCCGTTCTTCTGTGTATCGATGGCCCTGGTGGAAGATGGCGATTTATTGGCGGGTTTTGTGAGAAATCCATTCCATGATGAGACATTTTACGCAATTCGGGGTAAAGGGGGCTTTTTGAACGGAAATCCCATAAGGGTTTCCTCAGTGGATTCCCTAAGAAACAGTGTTGTGGCTACAGGATTCCCGTATGACAGGGCAATTTCCCAGGAGAACAATATAGGGGAATTCTCCAGGGTCGCGCCCGCTGTACAAGGGATGAGAAGAGGCGGTTCGGCCGCGATCGATCTTTGCTATGTGGCTTGCGGCAGGTTGGATGGCTTTTGGGAGTTAAAGCTGAAACCATGGGATATGGCCGCGGGGATGCTCATAGTTGAGGAATCAGGGGGAAGAGTCACAGATGATAAAGGACTGGAAACCGATCCATATACACATTGTGTGGTCGCGACCAATGGCCTGATTCACGATGAGTTGCTGTCGACACTTGGTAGGCGTGACTATAGCAGTTGCCGAGAATAAATCGCAGATTCTTAGGGAAAATTCCCGGATGGCTCTTTTTTGTCAAAAAACCGCCCTCTGGACCACTCGCAAAAAACTTTATTATTTCGGTAAACTGCTCGCTATCGCTCCGCGAGTTTGCGCTCTCAGTACTTGTACAATTAATATAGACCGATAAATGAATCGAAGTAAACTTTATGCAATTACTATAATAAGAGATTGCAGGACTGTTAGCGCAATTTTCACTAATGGCGAAGACCCCTTAATAGTAAGGGGCCTCCGGAAATTTTCTTATAAAAGATTGAAGATTTCAGCGCCTGCTATAGGCGTTATTATGGCTCTATCTTTGTTCCAAGAACCTTAAGGAATTCAGCCAACCATTCAGGATGGGCCGGCCATGCGGGAGCTGTTACCAGGTTTCCATCCACAACAGCCTTGTCAACAGCCACTGAAACAAGATTTCCACCTGCAGCCTGCACATCAGGGCCCACCGCGGGATAGCATGTGCTTGTTTTTCCGCTGAGGGCCTGGGCCGCGGCAAGCACCTGGCTGCCATGGCATATGGCCGCTATTGGTTTGTCAGCTTTTGCAAAGTGTTTTACTGCGGCAATGACCTTTTCGTCCAATCTGATGTACTCAGGGGCCCTTCCCCCGGGTATTACAAGCGCGTGATAATCCGCTGGATTGATCTCATCAAGGGTCGCATTCAGAGTGAAGTTATGCCCTCTTTTTTCTGAATAAGTGTCATCACCTTCAAAATCATGTATGGCAGTTCTAACAATATCCCCTGCCTTTTTATTGGGAGCTACGGCATGGACTTCATGCCCAACCATCAATAGCGCCTGAAAAGGGACCATGCATTCATAGTCTTCCACATAATCGCCAACAAGCATCAAGATCTTCTTTGCCGCCATCAAAGCCTCCTTTGTTTGTGGTTCGTTGTTTTGGATAAAATGAACATCAAATCTCTAAAAAAAGTTTCTGGGCTGTTCAACTGGCCAGAAACAGAGGGGAACTAGTGTTTCAGCTCTCTTTCTGCAAATTTCTTGAATCTCTCGTAACTCTCAGGCTCACCTATATCAAAAAATGGACCGTTCACGGCCATTCCGAACATACTACCCTTTTGGGCGTATTTTGGGAAGATGTGAGTCTCCATGGAAAAAGCCCTATTTTCGGGTAATGTCTCTATGAACTCCTTTGATACAAAGTAGAAACCCGCGTTGATAAAACCAGGTCCTCCACGCGCCTCCCCTTTTTCCCTGAACGCGATAATCCTACTCGAGGCGTCTATCTCTACCGCGCCGTATCTGCTCACATCTTCTACCTGAAGTAGGCACATTGTCACGTGGCTTTTCTTTAATAGGTGAAAATCAAGCAGTTCAGAAACATCCGCATCTAGGTACGAATCTCCGTACACTATTAAACTCGGGTCAGTGGCCAAACTCTGCGCATTTTTTACCGCGCCTCCAGTGCCAAGGGGTTCGGGCTCCTGTAAAAAATCGATATTCAAGCCTTCCCTGAGCTGATCTTTAAAGTGTTTTTCAACCATTGAGCCCTTGTACCCGGTGAGCATCACAAAATCTCTAACCCCCTTTTCCATTAAAAGGCCCAAGAGTATGTCCAAAAAGGTACTATCCTCTACCTTAGCAAGTGGTTTTGGCATACCTGAAACAACCGGCCTGAGCCTTTTACCGAGTCCGCCCGCCAACACCAACGCTCTAATGGGCAGGGCCGGCCCCTTGGGTGAAGTATTAGAGCATGGGCCATTACCCGGCATTTGACTCACCGCAACACGGGCATTTTGGATTGGGTTCCACTGGCGTAATGTGGAAGCTGTTATTCCATAAATCCATGATCAACAGTCCTTTCAAGACCTGTTCCTTATGCCCGGACAATATCTTCAAACATTCGGTCACTTCCATTGAGGCCACTGTTGTCGCCCCAGATGACAAAACCCCCACTTCAGCGGCTGTGTCATGTTCTCGCACAGCTTCAGGATCGGGCCAAAGACACCTTAGGCAGGGGCTTTGTCCTGGAATTATGGTCATAATGTTCCCCACAGTGTCCACCGCGCCCCCAAATACATAAGGTATACCCATATCCACAGCAGTGTCGTTTATCAGATACCTTGTTTCTATGTTATCCAAAGCGTCCACCACAACGTCCACATCTTTGAGGCAATCATGAACATTGCCCTGATCTATGGCGCCATCCATTAATTCAACTCGAACCCTGGAGTTGGAAAGCTCCAATTTCTTTTTTGCTATGCGCCCCTTGCTTTTTCCAAGTAACAGGTCGGTTTCATCGTATAATAATTGCCTGTGTAGATTATGTATTTCAGGGAAATCCTTGTCTGATATTCGCACTAACCCCACTCCGGCCCTTACAAGAAGGATTGCGATAAGAGACCCCAGCGCGCCCACCCCGGCCACAAAAACCGCGGAGTTCTCAATGCTTTCCTGTCCCTTTTTCCCAATGTTTCTAAGCAGCTTATGCCTGCTATATCTCTCATTACTGTTTACTAAATTTTGTTTTTCCATGATAAAAAGCTATACTCTATTTCTGTTTGGAAACGCATCTGTCCGCCTATGGTTACCTGGGAGGAGGATATCAATATCCAGGCAAAGCGGATACATTTATATCTTATTTTGTGATATTTCACTGGAAGCAAAGTTTTCGAGGTCGTTTCAAATGGAGGGTGAGATCGTCTCCAATTGAAAATCTCCAGCCTCTTGATTCCGCGAGTTTATCGAGCCCTATGGAAAGCTGATAAAAAACAGTTAAACACCAAATCATGGGAAAAAGGATGTCTACTGAAAATAAACGTCTAAACAACAATGAGAATAAAGAAGAAAGCAATGTTACTCTTTTTTTGGCCTGGTGCAAGAGGTGCGGCAATTGTGTCGCCTTTTGCCCAACACAGGCTTTGGCGATGAATGAATGGGGCGCGCCGTACATGGCGCATCCTGAAAAATGCAAGGCATGCCATCTATGTGAAAAACTGTGCCCTGATTTTGCTATAGGAGTCGCCGACGGTCACCCTCAATTCAAAAAAAGGGACTCCAGAAACCAAAAGAAGCGAAAAGAATCTATTGGACACATACAGTCGAGGCCTAGTTATGAAAGGTTGGCCCCTGAACCTGTAAATGATGAGGAGGACTCTAAAAGTGACAAAAAGTAGGGGCAGGTTGCTACAGGGTAGTGAAGCGATTGTGGAGGGCGCCCTGGCTGCGGGTTGTAACTTCTTTGCAGGTTATCCCATCACCCCGGCCAGTGAAATCACAGAACAAATGAGCCGCGAATTACCCAGTTTGGATATGCCTTTTATTCAAATGGAAGATGAGATAGCTTCCCTTGGCGCCTGCATAGGGGCGAGTCTTGCTGGCAGCAAGGCCATGACCGCAACCAGTGGCCCAGGTTTTTCACTTATGCAGGAAAATCTCGGATACGCTTGTATCGCTGAAGTTCCGCTGGTAATAGTTAATGTTATGCGAGCCGGTCCATCCACAGGTCTGCCAACCACAACTTCCCAGGGTGATGTTCAGCAGGCCAGATGGGGAGCGCATGGAGACCATTCAGCTATAGTGCTTTGCCCTTCCACGGTGTACGAATGCTTTGAGGTAACTTTGACCTGCTTCAATCATTCAGAGAGGTTCAGAACTCCCGTAATATTGCTGGCTGATGAGATGGTTGCCCATACAAGGGAGAAGGTTACACTACCATCAGCCAAAGACGTGGAGGTCATAGACAGGCGAAGACCCAGCGAACCACCGGACTGGCACACCCCTTACAAAACTGATGGGACATTAATACCAAGACTTGCGGAGATTGGGGAAGGTTACAGATATCACATTACAGGCCTTGTTCACGATGAAAGGGGTTTTCCCACAAGAAGGGCCGATGAGGTAGGGCCTTTTTACCAAAGACTATTCTCCAAAATAAGTCAGAATTTCTCATATCTTGAATGGGTCAAGTCCTTTGAACTGGATGACGCTGAAAATGTTATCATAGCTTACGGATGTACATCCAGGGCTGCAAGGGCCGCGGTAAGACTGGCCAGGAAGCAGGGAATAAAGCTGGGATTGTTGCAGATAATATCCTTGTGGCCTTTTCCGAGGAGATCTGTGGAAGACGCTTTAACAGACCGGAAATGCGCGATAGTGCCTGAATTAAATATGGGGCAATTGAGAAGGGAAGTACTGAGAGTTAATAATGGCCGGACAAGGGTAGTAAATCTTTCAAAGATGGACGGCTCAATGATAACCCCAAGAAACATATTGGAAAAACTGAGAGAATTGAAATGATGAGACCTGTTCATCGAAATATAGTTTATGAGTGGTTGAGACACGATAAGAGATTTCCCCATGTGTGGTGCCCTGGGTGCGGATTGGGCATATTACTGGGGTCTTTAGTTAGGGCTTTGGTCGCGAGCGGACTCAGCAGAAATGAAGTGGCGCTTGTGTCGGGTATCGGTTGCTCAGGCAGGTTGCCGGTTTATGTGGATGTTGGGAGTGTCCACACGACCCACGGAAGGGCCTTGACCTTTGCCACTGGAATTAAGCTGGCAAAGCCCCACCTAAATGTGATCACCGTAATGGGAGACGGGGACGCGACCGCTATAGGCGGCAACCATTTGATACACGCTGCAAGGCGGAATTTGGATCTAACGGCCATAATTGTCAATAATCAAACATATGGCATGACAGGTGGTCAGTACAGCCCGACCACCCCACTTGGAGCGAAAGCCTCCACAGCCAGGTACGGCCATTTTGAACCCTCATTTGACATTAGCGAACTCTCTGCTACAGCAGGCGCCTCATTTGTGGCAAGGACCACGGTTTATCATGTGAACCAGATGGACAAATTGCTATTGGAGGCAATAGGAAAAGACGGGTTCAGTGTCATTGAAGTTCTATCTCCCTGCCACACGAATTTTGGAAGGCAAAACAGATTAGGCTCTCAAATAGATATGATGAAGGAATTCAAAAAAAGGGCCGTGAATAAGGAAAAGTGGGACAAGCTCAGCCTGGAGGAGAGAGAGGAAAAAATAGCCATAGGAACTCTTGTTGACAGGGAACGCCCCAGGTACATGGACGCTTACATGAAAGTGTGCGAGCAAGCGAGAAAATCCGCAGAGGAGGGCAAATAATGGAGAAAAAGAAAGCGCCCTCATTACCGTTGGAAAGGGTTGAGGTAAGGCTCGCAGGCGCGGGCGGCCAAGGGTTGATATTGGCAGGCCTGGTGCTTGCCGAGGCCATCGGGATTTATGAGGGCAGGGAAGTTGCAATGGTGCAATCGTACGGTCCAGAGGCCAGAGGGGGCGCGAGCAAAGCTGAAGTCATAATAAGCGATGAGCCCATTGATTACCCTTTATGCGCTGAAGTGGATATATTGCTCGCGTTGAGCCAGGAGGCAGCGGACAGCTACTGCTGGGATTTAAAACCAAACGCCTGGATAATAGTCGATTCAAATTTGGTTCAACATCCGCCTACCAGTAAAGCGGTGGGATTACCATTTACGGCTTCGGCAAAAGACAAGCTGAAAAAAGTAATAGTCGCCAATATAGTGGCCTTGGGCGCGATATCCGAGATATGCGGAATAGTGGCCAGGAAATCGTTGGAAAAAGCATTGTTGGAAAGGGTTCCCTCGGCCGCGTCCAGTATAAACAAAAAGGCCTTGCACTTGGGCGCCAAAATGGCTGGGGACTATCTTAAAAAGAATATTGGCGCAAGCGCCACCAAGCGTGGCCCTGAGGTGGAAGATTTTTGAAGAAAAACCTGGGAGGGATTATGTTTATGATTATAACCCCTCCTTATTAGAATAATTTTAATTCCTTGTTTTTTTATGGCCTTTCAACTTTAAACATATACATTTGTATCAAAGATGTCCCAGATTTATCAATTTCCTTTTGTTTGCTCCGTCAAGCCGTTCTTTTAAGCTCAACCAGGATTCTTTAAGCTCATGGAGTTTATTGATCAACTCCCGAGAATCCTTACCGTCATGGCTATCTGAAAGGTCCAATTCATCAGATACTAAACGGGCCTCATCTTTTACTTTCCTCATTTCCTTTAATATTGATTCTTCTTCCAATGATAAGGCCAGCTTAGGCTCGCAAGACTCGCACACCAATGGGTCACATTCATTTAATTCAACATTTTGGTTCATAATTGTCCTCCTTTACCTTAATTGGGTTTGGAGCTATAAATACTAATCAACATAGTTTAGAAAAATAGATGCAATCTTTTAGGGATAGTTTCTCTTTGATTTAGGTGAATCCAATGATTATGGAAATTCTCGAAATAAAACACGGAATGAAATGAAATTTCATTCCGGTCCGCAATGGTCGGACGCTCGATGGGGAGGTCCAGGAGGGGAGGTCCTCGGCGGACCGCC
>CAZFJT010000095.1:0-8622 GCA_964519135.1 uncultured Syntrophales bacterium
AATATGGCCCATCAGAGATGGATGCTGAATACCATGGAAAAGCTCATCAAATCGGATGATGGCGCCATTATCGAAAAGCTGGACAAAAAAACCTCGGAAAGCGTATGTGAATTAATGATAAAATACGGCTATATGGAAAGAGCCCCCAAATACAGGGAATTTTATAAGGGTCCCTGACATGCCTATCGTGAAATTCCAGGGTTCCATTGCATTAAAGATTACTCTCCTTATGATGCTGGGAGCGACTTTGGTTTCCGCTCCCATACAGATCTATCACTTCATTAATACCAAAAATATAATTATGGAAGAGGCTGAGATGAGCGCGACCAGGCTGGCCTTATCAACAGCCAGAAGGGTGGAGCAGGAGTTCCGCGCGTTGCAAAAGATTCCCCAAAACCTGGCCTATATGTATGAATCTTCAAACATGGATGATGAAACACTACACAGGGTTTTGAAGATGGTGGTCCAGGGCAATCACGAAGTTTATGGCTCAGCAATGGCCTTTGAGCCCCACGCATTTATCGAAGACAAGACCCAGTACGCTCCTTACTACTATAAGGACGCGGGAGAGATCAATTATGTGCAGCTAGGAACCAATGATTACGACTATTTTCGCCAGGATTGGTACCATGTGCCGAAATTGTTGCAATTACCGGTGTGGAGCCAGCCTTACTTTGATGAAGGAGGCGGGAATTGTCTTATGGCTACATATTCCCATCCTTTATTCAAAAATACTTTGCCGTCGACTGAACATGAGTTCAAAGGTATCGTAACCGCGGATATTTCATTGGACTGGCTAGGCGACCTCCTTGAGTCAATAAAAGTCCTTGATACAGGGTTCTGTTTTATAGCTTCCAATACGGGAAAATTAGTGAGCTACCCCTCAAGGGACTTGATAATGAGGGAGTCCATATTCAGCATCGCGGAAGAACTGCATGACCCCGAGCTGAGAGAGATTGGCAAGAGAATGGCCCGGGGGGATTCTGGGTTTGTTCGAGTCGGTTCCCTGCTCACAGGCAAAGAGTCCTTCCTTGCCTACGCCTCCATACCGTCCCCAAGGTGGTCGCTGGGTGTGATACTACCAGAGGAAGAACTGTTACGGGAATTGCACATACTGGTCAGGGATTCCTTAATCATAGCCTCCCTTGGATTTATTGTTATGTTGGGCGTTTCATTGTTATTGGCAAGGTCATTCTCCAGACCTTTGGTCCACATGGCCGAGGTCGCGGATAAGGTCGCTCACGGAGATTTGGATGTTGAGCTTATCGGCGTCAGTTCACATGATGAAGTGGGGCGCCTGGCCCAGGCTTTTTCAAGAATGACCGAGGGATTAAGGGAGCGTGACAAGATAAAGGATACCTTTGGTAGGTACGTAACCAGGGAAGTTGTAAAGAGGCTTCTGGAATCAAAGGACGGCCTGAAGCTTGGAGGTGAAAAAAGGGAAATAACCATGATCATGTCCGATCTCAGGGGGTTTACCGCCCTAACATCCAAAATGGCCGCGGAAGATGTTATCAAGTTTCTAAACAGGTACCTGGGTAGGATGGTGGAGATCATTTTGAACAGGGGCGGAATCATAGATGAGATTATGGGAGACGGGATTTTGGCTTTTTTTGGGGCGCCTGAGCCATTGGAGGATCATCCCGGCGCGGCGGTCGCGTGCGCTTTGGAAATGCAGGCCGCAATGGTTGAACTGAACGAAATGAATGAGCAAGATAACCTGCCGCATCTTGAAATGGGAGTCGCTGTGAACACAGGGGTTGTGGTTGTGGGTAATATAGGCTCTGAGCAGAGGACCAAATACGGCGCAGTTGGGTCGGAGGTAAATTTTACCGGGAGAATGGAAGGTTATTCAGTGGGTGGTCAAGTCCTAATAAGTGGATCCACATATGATCGGCTCAAGGAGATCCTTGAGGTTAAGCAGGTCTTAAGTGTTCGAATGAAAGGATTCAAGGAAAAGGTAGACCTTTATGATATATCAGGAATACGCGCGGATTACGGCATCTCCCTTGATGTTCAAGAGGCGCCTCTAACTGAGCTGGATGATCCCATTGAGATCACTTACCGCAGGATTGCAAAAAAAGCGCTGTCAGCAGGGGAATCAAACGGCCGTATTACACACCTGGGATCCAAATCGGCAAAACTCATTCTGGATGATCCTGTTGCCTGTTGGGAAGACCTGAAGATTCAGTTCAGTGTGGGGAAAGGAGCAGTGTCCGAAGGAGAGATATACGGCAAGGTGATATGCTTGGAGGATACAGGGGAAAGCGAGGTAGTAACCCTGAGATTTACTTCCGTAACACCAAACCTTTATAAATTCGTGGCCGACCACGGGCCCAAATAACTATCTCTTATGGCATTTGCCGAAAAAACTACATTATTTCGGTCTCTTGAATTTCACTATGCACTCAACGCCATTGTTGCTGTTTATTTCCAACCGAGCGTCCAACTGATCGGTAAATATATTGAGAAGTCTCAATCCCAGGGAGTTTGAGTCATCCATGGTCGAATTTTCAGGCATTCCAACCCCATTATCTTTAACGTAAAGGCTAAAATGATTATTTCCATGTGAACTGAGTCCAATTTCAACCTCTCCTGGGCCTCCGTTGGGAAAAGCGTGTTTAAAGGCGTTTGAGACGAGTTCTGTTGTAAGAAAACCAATGGGAATCGCGGTGTCCACCCCAAAGGACAGTTCCTCAATGTTGCGTTTGATTTTGATCCCCTTGTTGAGCGCTCCATAAGCTTCAGCTATTTGATTGGTCAGCCTTTTTATAAATTTATTGACGTTAATTGCCGCCAACCCTTCGGATTCATACAGCAACTCATGTATAAGAGACATAGAGGCCACTCTGTTGCGAGCGTCCATGAGCATTACCTTTACCGCCTCGTCAGACGTGTACCTGCGTTGTAAACTCAACAGGCTGGTCATTATCTGGAGGTTGTTCTTTACTCTGTGGTGGATTTCCCTTAGCAGGGCTTCCTTTTCCACCAAAGCGGACTTTATCTTTTCTTCGGCTTTTTTAGCTTCACTAATGTCAACTCCAACGCCCCGGATACCCACGATATTGGCGCCATCAATGATAGGCGCGCTGAAAATGATTGCAGGAAAAGTATCTCCATCCTTTGTTAAGAATGTGTATTCATTACCGCCGAATATTTCGCCTTTGAGGACCCTGTCCATGTTTTCCTTGGCCCTGGTTTTATCTTCAGGTGTAAATAGCTCCATGGAATTGAGGCCGGTCCGAAGTTTTTCTTCAGTGTGACCAATTTGTTCCAGGCCATAACGGTTGAGAAAGAGAAAGTCTCCATTGGTGTCCACTTCAAATACGAACTGGGGCATAAGCTCCGCCATATCCCTGAATCTTTTTTCACTTTCCTTAAGGGCTTTTTCAGTGTCCTGGCGAACTCCAATCTCTTCAACAAGCTTGATGTTGATCTCTTTAAGCTCTTTGGTTCTTTCAGCCACCCTTTTTTCCAAAGTTTTGGAGTAGTCTTGAACCTGTCTGTAGAGCCTCGCGTTCTCAAGGGAAATAGCGGCCTGGGAGCATATGAGGTGAAGGACCTCTATTCGATCCGGAGTGAAAGCGTTAATGGTAAGATTGTTTTCAAGATATAAAACAGCGGATAACTGGTTATGGTGAATTATGGGAGCGCATAGTATGGATTTGGCGCCCTTGTCCTTAACATGGGGGTCATCAGTGAACATTCCCTTTCTGGAGGCGTCATTAAGGGTTAGTCTTTCTTTTGTCCTTGCCACATAGCTCACTATTGAGACAGGTATATCAGGGCAGTTTTCCAAAGACACTGTTTGGAAATCGTCAGTGTCTTCTTCTCCCAAACCTGCCTTTGCCTCAACCTTTAATTGGCCTTCCACATTAGTTACCAGAAACGCCTTTTGAGCTCCGCCAACAGCAAGGGCCAGTCGCATCAGGGTCTTAATGAGTTTTTCGATTCTGATCTCGCCAAGAATCAATTGGGAAGCTTCAACAGCCGCGGACATATCAAGATCATTGCCCTGAATCAGACTCTCCGCGGCCCTGTCTTGATTTAATCCCTGATAATAGGTGCGCTTAAAGATTCTGTTGAGCTTTTGCTGAATATGAACCGCCATTGACTTGGCGCCCCACCTCCTGTACATCCAAATGGCCTCCTCAAAAAAGGCCCTGGCAATGGTTTCACCATTATTGTTTAAATAAAACTCACCAGCCAGTTCATTGGCCAATGCTTGTTCATTTATGTATTCCATTGATTTGGAGAATGATACCGCTTGTTTGTACAACTCTTCACTTTCGCGCAAATTCCCTTTTTTGAGATTGAATTCAGCTTCAAGGGTTAATTTTCTTCTGAGATGATTTTCAGGAGAATGTTTGGCCCAGAGCTTGAATTTCTTTAGAGTTGCGGTCGCCTGACCTGAAAACGTCCTGCGAACGAACCTTATATCTTTGGGTTGTTGCCTTAATAGAGCGAGGCTGTAATAGAAGTGAAACAATGGTATTGTATGTGTGGCTCTCCCTTTTTCCAGGTACGCTTCACCCAACTCTCCATGTGTCACTGCTTCATCATATCTATTGAATAGGCAGCACAGGTAGAGCTTGTTAAAATGGTATATCAACAAAGCCCGCGCGTCGTCATCCCTGTGATGCTTATCCACCATAGTGTTTTCATCGTAAATGTCTCCTAAAAGAGCGCAAGGATCAGCCGGGCATTCCATAAGATTTCTTACTGTTTGCCTGGTGGACCTGTGGGCGTTCAGGAAGCTTATCTGACCGGCCTGATTGATTATTTTGTCTGAGTCCTCCATTTTTTCATCCAACTCCACAAGGGGAGTTCCAACAAAGAAAGAGTACCTTGAGTCCATCATTGCAGCCGCAGCTGAAGCTTCCAGATCTCCGGTCTCAAGCCCGGTTTTGATGGCTTCTTCAAGAGGGGGCAGGGTTTCTGCAAGAGGTCTTTTCCAGTGCTTTATGAAGCAGTTCACCGAAAAAGTGGTAAGGGCTTTTAATTCCTTTGCGTCAAACTTTTCCACCAGCTTGATGGCCAGCTCACCAAATTGATAGCCCATTTCGATATTGCCGAACACCTGACAAAAGATAAGGCCGCATCCGGTGTACGCGTAAGCTGTAGCCGGAGTTGCGCCTTGCTTCAAAGAAAGCCTGATCATTTTAAACGCTATTACAGGCACCAGCTCAGGTTGTGTAACATAGGCGGCGCTCGCCAGTCTTGCCAGGATCTTCATCGCGGCTATGAGGTCCTGATCTTTCATCTCAGGCAAATCGATCATCTCATCTATTTTTACTGTGACCAGGGCAAGGCGGGTTTTTAGAAAAGCCCCAATGACTCCTACCTTGGAGGGAGAGGCCGGCAATTTGACTCCAAGGTTGATCAGTAGAGGTAGTGCGGTTTCCATGGCCTCCTGGTTTTTCCCCTGGGCCACCAAGGCCTGGATTCTGATTTCATAGGCCTTTATTTTATCAGTAAGAGAAACAGCTTTTTTAAGTATTATGGATATGAATTTATCCATAAGGTCAAAATCCGAGCAAAGGAATGCAGCTTCAGAAAAGCTCAAATGAAGGTCAAGGGCCAATTTGTAATGCTTTTCCCATGCGTCGTCCCCAAGAAGACCCACACCGATCATGGAATATGAGTACGCAGCTTCATAAGCGGCGGATTCGTGTGCGAACCTGCACGCCTCCATGTTTAGAGCGGCAAGTTCATAATCCACTACCGCTTCACTGTCCATTTTTGCGGCCAGGTTCAGTTGGCTCACAATTTCAAAGATCATTCTTGGGGCGTTGGAAGAGTTGATTCTTAATAGCAATAATTGGCCTATTTCCCTGTGAATGGTCCGTTTACGGCTCGGCGCCAAAAGGGAATAAGCGGCTTGCCTGACCCTGTCATGTACCAGGTGATATTCATCTATGGCGCGTTCCTTGCCATTATTATTTAATGGAATAGTTCCAGCTTCAGTGTTATGAGAGCTATCCTTTACAAGGAAGTCTTGATCCACTGTCTTATGGATCAATTTAAGAGCGTCCTCTTCATCAATGTCCAGCAGGTTGGCCACCATAGGAGCGTCAATGTTGTTGGCCGCGCATGAGGCCACCTTTAAAAGATCTTGAACCTCGCCGGGCATATTGTTGATTTTGTCCACAATTAGATCCAAGACGTTATCACTGAATGCATGTGCCTTTATGGTTTCCACGCTCCATTTCCAGATCCTTTCATCTTCATGAAATCTAGCCAGTTGATTCTGGTGGATCGTGCGTAATAGCTCTTTCACAAACAGGGGGTTTCCAGATGAACGATTAAAGAGGATTTCAGTGAGTTCTTGCAGGGGCGCTATTTCTGAAGGAAAGACTTTTCCTGTCAGTTCAAGAACATTATCAAAGGACAATGGTTTGAGATCTAGTTCCGTCACATTTTGGGTTTCAGATTTTATCACTTCAATGGTTTGGGCCGCAGGGGTCTCATGCGACACATCCACGCTCCTGTAGGCGCCTATGAAAAGAGAGGATTTAAGCTCATCAGACCTGGCTAAGATCTCCATCAATTTCAATGATCCTGAGTCCGCCCATTGCAAGTCGTCAATAAATATAACCATTGGAGATTCAGATCGATTTAGCGCCTTGGCAAAGGAAGTCACCACGCGTCTAAACCTGTTTTTTGCCTCCTCAGCCCCTATCTCCAGAGGATCCGGTTGGGGGCCTATGATCATTTCCAGTTCAGGTAGGGCCTTTGTCAATACACCCGCGTTTGCCCCCAGGGCGGTCTTGATCAATCCTCTTTTTCTTTCCAGCTCCTTATCCGAGTCACTTAATATATTGCGGCAAATTTGAGCGAAAATCTCTATGATGGCCTTATATGGAGTAGTTCTCGTTAGTTGTAAAAATCGGCCCTGGTAAAATTTACCGCGTTTGGAACGAACATATTCAGCCAATTGCAGCCCAAGGCTTGTTTTCCCAACCCCGGGTTCCCCTGAAATAAGGACAAATCTATGTTCCGATCCAAGGCACGCGTCAAATTCCCGTTTCAATATGGATATGCAACGGTCCCTTCCCAGGATATCATCCGGAATCTTGAAATTCTGAAGATCGTCGGTTTTCCCGAGATCAAAGCCATCAAGATCTTGTGAGCTTTTTAATCCCGCGCTTAATCTCTTGAGATCCTCGCAGAGGCCCACAGCGCTTTGATATCTATCCTCAGGATCTTTTGATAGGAGCCTGGAGACCATTTCAGCTACAGGCCCTGGGACCTTGGAATCCAGGGAGTCCAGTCTCTGGGGAGTTCTGGCTATATGAGAGTGAATAAGGTCCAGTGGGTCGGTGTTATCGAATGGCGGCGAACCTGAGATCATATGATACAAGCAAGCTCCAAAAGAATATAGATCAGCCCTCATATCAACGGACATATTCAATCTTCCGGTTTGTTCAGGCGCCATATATCTGGGTTCATTAACGTTTGGGAGCGCGTGTGGACGGCCCGCTTGATGAGTTCCCAGGTTAAGGGCCGCTTCAAATCCTATCAACTTTATATCGAGCGCTTCTTTGTCCACGAGGATATTTGCAGGATAGAGCCTTTGATGGACTATTTTGTTTTTGTGTAATTCTATCAATCCCTCTGAAATGGCTTCAGCGACCTTGACACATGAAAGCAGGTCAAGGGTCCGGTCATTGATCCAGTCCATGAGGCGCTCAGTGCGCCACATCCCATACGCTACCGCGGTGCGACCAGGGAATTTGATAATATTTATCGGCTCGAGCCCATGGGCCAAAGAGATATGGTTCAAGATATGAAATTCTCTTTCCAGGCCTTTAAGCT
Organism: uncultured Syntrophales bacterium; assembly: GCA_964519135.1. Classification (GTDB taxonomy): domain Bacteria; phylum Desulfobacterota; class Desulfomonilia; order Desulfomonilales; family Desulfomonilaceae; genus CAZFJT01. The sequence continues at coordinate 7,819 of CAZFJT010000095.1, forward strand.
TTTTATCCGGAGGGAACGCCTCTGTATGGGTCTTTATTATTACGTCCACTGAATCGGCTGTCCTGGTTCCTGAATAGTAAGTGTACCAAGGATCTGCGAATAGGGCTTTTTCAATTTTGTATCCGTGTATCTCTATCAAGGTCACGTCAACCCCGGGGCCATTTGCGGGCGCATCGGATTTAGGCCCACAGTGTAAGAGATCTAGATATCTTTAAATATACCAGAAGCTGTTATAACAAAATCTATAATTCATGGCATGTTTTTTGGAAGGCGGACCTCTCGGCCGATGGTAATGATCGTGGTTTCAGACGCAGAAAAGTACCGGGAGGTCAGTTGATTATTTTAATGTCTTGCCCTTGGATAAAACTTGCTTCCCCCCAGGGACGTTGTGCTTGGGCGCCCCTGCATGAGAGCGTAAGATTTGACATCTTTCATTGAACGGCCAAACCACTTTTCACGGTTCAGCGTCCATTATATCCGGATTCAAAGAAATGAATAACCGCTGAATCTCTTAACGTCCCCACCATCTTTGGTACATTTGTTGATAGTGGTTCCAATAGCCCCCTGCGTTACGACCATGCGGCGCTTGCTGCTGGTTGTTGTAATATCCAACGTAGGAATAGTCCATTTCCTGACCACGAACCTCTCTTACTTCAGCCACCTTCAACTGAACTTTTTTTATCAATCTTTTACGACGTTTGTTGATCTTTTTTACCGCTCTCTTTTCTTCCGCGCTCAGATCGCGTTTTCTGCAGGATCTCAAGATTTCAAAGGCTTCGTTCTCCAAATTGATTAGATTACGGC
>CAZFJT010000096.1:0-8616 GCA_964519135.1 uncultured Syntrophales bacterium
ATTCGCTGTGTTTAATTCGCAGGCTCAGGAAACTTCGCTCATCGGACTCCCGCCGTCCGGAGCGGCTCAAACTATTTCCATCAGTAGAGTTAATCTTCACCCTCAATATGAAGATTTACGGAAGTTGTTGAATAACTATTTTGCGCGCATATTACTCTATTTCCACCAGGTATTTCACTTTAACTTCCTTTTCCACAGGATGATCGCTCCCAAGAATTACCCTGCCCAAATAGAAATATTTTGCCTCCGCGCGTTTGAGTTTCAGTGTCAATTTGAAGTCAGAGCTTGATTTCCCAGGTACTTCAATGGTCGCAGGATCAATTGCAGCAGTGGCTCTTTGGCCCTGAACCTCTTTTAATCTCAATGTTATCTTTTGATCTGAGTCATTCTTTACTGTCAGGGGAAATAACAACTCGTTTTCGCTGCCCTCAATTTTTTTCGCAACCGAATTTGGTTCTATTGAAATATCTTTTTTCACATCAGCATATATATGGAGCGTTACCACAGATCGGTCAGGATCGTTGGAGTACACAGTGATCCTTTTCTTTTTCCTGCCGCTGCGCAGATCCACAGTGTCAAAGGAAACCTCAATAACACTTGATTCACCAGGGGGAATTTTTGACATACCCTTTAAAACTTTTGTGCAACCGCAACTGGTGATGATCTTTTTTATAATCAGAGGCTCATCACCGGAATTGATGATCTTAAAAGAAGATTTTACCGTATCTCCGTACTGTACTTCACCGTAATCATGTTCCTCCTTATCAAACTCAATAGCAGGATTAGCTACGGCAATCCGGCAGGTAACAAGAACAGACACAAAGACCAACGCAAATATAACAGGCCGCGGCATTTGAAATAATCTCCTTTCAATTTATCCTTGATGATAAACCGTATAACTTATTAAAGTATTTAATGAGTTGAGGATCACGGTATCCACATGCGTATTTCTTGCCCGGCAAAACCATGATCACTCATCACCCAATGTTGAGAACGGCTTTTCATTGTTCAGGCTCAATGCTATCATGCCCTTTGATTTCCGAGATGAAAACTGTAAGCTATGTGCGAACGGTTTTACATTCACAAAGGTTTTTACGCCACTTGTGGAACTATTTCAAGGAAATCAATCCGCCCAGGCAATCCCAACAGTGAGCATTGGAGGCTCGGATGCCCGATAAAACCTCTATCAATGAAAAATGCGCTCTATGCGCTGACCAAAGGTCCGCCCTTCCTGAGGATGAACCTATCTTATGTGTTGATTGTTACCAAAAATCTGAGCGAATATTCAGCCGGGAGATGAGGCAAATCGAGCTTATACGCACAATTAGAGGCGTGGACGCGGAGCTTTACGATATTAAACATCCGGACTCTACTGCTGAAAAAGATCATTGCGGTCAATTAATCCTGTTAAAGGCGGGCGCAGGATTTGAAGTCAAGATCTGCCTCAGACCGGACGCGCTGGATTGGATGCAAACCCTTAAAGATGAACATACAGGATTTGAGTCCGGAGATAAAAGACTTGACGCGCTCATAGGTAACGTGTCTTTGCTTATAGAATCATGGGGCGCGGGTCCATTTTATTTGGACATATTCTTTGTGGATCAGGTTATATCCACAGAAGCCGAAGTTTAGAGACGTTCAGCCGTTACGTCGTCTTATTGGAGGATATAAGTGTTCGGAATCTCCATGTGGGAAGTCGGACTGATAATGTTGTTGGCCCTTTTGGTGCTTGGACCGCGACAGCTTGTGGACGCCGCGAGAGTGGTAGGCAAGCTGTATAGAGAAGTTCAAAAGATGGCCTGGGATGTGAGAAACGCAGTGGACCTTGAAGCTCATGTGCCCACGAGCAACGATAAACACACCTCTGACACCCCTGTAGAATTCAAAGACGCAGGAAGGTATCCTGAGCTGATGCCGCCCCGATGGGAAATTTCAGGACCGGATTTTTACGCGGAACTATTGGAGAGTTCCAAGGAATCAGATGAGGAAAGCGCCAAAGGTTCCCAGGGCTCGGATAGTACTGAAAAAACAGGTGGAGATACAACAGGTGAAACAGAAACCCAAAGTGTGGAGAATGAGGACAAAAAGGTGAAAGACTCTTCCTCGGAGGGCCCTAAATGAATGAGAACGGCGCCAAGATGGGTTTCTTCGAGCACCTGGAAGAGCTTAGAAAAAGGCTTATGCGCGCCGTCCTGCTTTTGATGGTCATTTTCGGCGCTTTCGTAGGTCTCAATATAGGGCCTGAAATCTATCAATTAATAGCCAAACCGCTTATACAATTTCTTCCCAAAGATTCCAAACTTGTATTCACGAATCCCATAGCGCCTTTTTTCACCTATCTAAAGGTGTCATTCATTGCCGCGCTATTGATCTGCGTTCCGCATATTCTTTATGAACTCTGGAAATTCATAGCCCCTGGGCTTTATGCTCAAGAGAAAAAATTGGCCCTACCTTTTGTGGCCATTGCCACATTGCTTTTCTATGTTGGCGTTTGTTTTGCTTACTTCATTGTGTTTCCGGTCATCTTCAAGTTTCTGGTGGTCACTATACCCAGTGAAGAAATAGAGCCAATGATAGAGATCCGGGAATACGTCGCGCTTGTGATCAGGCTAGGATTAGCTTTTGGCGCTATATTTGAAACACCTATAATCATAGTATTTCTTGGATTGCTTGGGATTGTGGATTCGGATTTCCTTAAAAAGGGAAGAAGATATTTCATAGTGATAGCGTTCTTGATAGGCGCAATACTGTCTCCACCGGACATAGTTTCGCAGATATTTATAGCCGGGCCCTTATTGGTTCTTTACGAGGCCAGTATCAAAGTGTTGGCCATAATTGAGAAGCGCAAACAGCGGGAATTGGATGAATTGGATAATATGTAAGCTTCATAACTCTCACAATGGTTTGAAGGGGAATTAATACTGGGATGAATGAGATTCTTTGTTTGCTGGCGCCAAGATGGCAAGGGTTTCGCAACAAGTTTAACAGGGATAAGGGAAGCTTAGGCAAGGTTCTTGGGGCCCTGATCCTGGTCATAGGACTATGGGCGGTGATCTATGTGGTGTTCTATAAATCCTTGGCCTATTTCAGCGGTGAGGAGATGTTCGGCGCGATCGCCGCTACAAAATTGCTTTCCATGATCTTGATGACATTTGTATTTGTCGCGATAATAAGTAATATTATTTCCACATTCTCCACTTTTTATCTCGCTGAGGACCTTGAGATAATCATCTCTGGCCCTACTCCTCCACATAAAGTCTACATGGCCAGGTTTATTGAAACCCTTGTGGAGTCCTCATGGATGGTTCTCCTCTTTGGGTTCCCTGTATTCGCGGCCTATGGGACGGTATTTTCAACAGGCCCTTTTTTCTATGTCATCAGTCTGGTTGGTTTTGTGTCCCTGTTGATCATAGCCACTTCAGTAGCGATATTGCTCGTTTTAATACTTGTGAGGACGTTCCCTGTGCGCAGATTGCGGGATCTGTTTGTACTGGTGGGAATAATCATATTCATAGGATTTTATTTATTATTCCGAATGGTTCGTCCAGAAGAGTTTTTGAATCCAGAGGGATTCGCCTCAGTGATGGACTATCTCTCAATTATGTCCGAACCGGCTTCATCCACACTTCCAACCACATGGCTCATGTACAGTCTGAAACCCTACATAACAGGCTTTGGTCACGAAAATGTTTACTTTTGGATGGGCCTGCTTGTTCTGGGCGCGATAGCCATATTTAGAATTGTCGGTCACGTCCATGAGTTGGGCCATTTCCACGGCTATTCCAAGGCTATGGAATCCAAAGGCGCCAGGCTGTCAAAGAGCCGCATCATGGACATTATATCCAGGTTTTTATTGAGAGTCCTGGAACCTCAAACAGCCAGACTGGTAATCAAGGAGATCATGCTAATGGCCCGTGACTGGGGCAGATTAAGCCAACTCCTTTTGCTGCTGGCCCTAATTGTGGTGTACCTGTACAACTTCAGTGTTCTGCCTTCCTTGGATTCTCCCGCGTTGGCGTTCTTCTTCAAGAATACAATGGCTTTTATCAATATAGGTTTGGCTGGATTCGTTCTTTCTTCCCTTGGTGTGCGATTCCTTTTTCCAGCTATTTCAGGGGAGGGGAGGGCCTTTTGGATACTAAAAAAGGGCCCAATCGAGCTGAGAAAGGTCCTTTGGGTCAAATTCTTCTTTTACCTTATCCCAATGATGATACTGGGCCTTGTGCTTGTAATAATGACAAACAAGCTACTGGGTCTGAACTTTTTCATGTCCGCAGTATCCACCATAACCATAGGGGCCTTAACAGTAGGACTCACATCCTTGTCCCTGGGCATGGGAGTTGTGTACGCTGATTTCAAGGAAGTGGATCCCAACAGGTCCGTCACAGGATTCGGTGGTTTGCTGACAATGATTTACGGCGGTCTCGCTGTTGCAGGCGTGATATTACTGGAGGCGTATCCTGTCTACATGGTGCTGAGGACGGAATTCTTCGGCGGAGAGCTCACCAGCGCGCATTATGGGGTGATGCTTCTCTGTTTCAGTCTGGCCCTAGGTCTTGCGCTCTTCCTCATTATCAGGCCATTGCAGGTTGGTCTGAAAAGCATAGAGCGCTTGGAGATATAGGCGAGTTTATGATATTACCCTGAAATCTATCCTAAAAAACAATGATCCTAAAAATGAAGGGTAAGCTGGTTCCACTTGGTTATCAGTCTTTGTGTCAATATGAACCATAATGTGCGTTCGCCCACAGCTATCTTGCCCACACCCTTCATTCCAACTCTTAAGAAGGCGTCCGGATCGCTTATCCGGGATCTCACAGGAAAGACGGCCCCTAGCCTGGAGGTCACTTGGGCCTTTGGAAATATCTCTTCCACCTTTAGCTCTATGGGGTTTGTTGGGTCAGTGTTTAAGTAGACATATATGGGCATATCATTTGATACATAACCGATTCTCTGCTCAGGGACTTTCACCTCCGCGCTTATGCGCCCTTTTTCCGCAATTTCACAGAAAGCCTCCCCAGCTTTGAAACTCTTACCTGTAAGCGCCTCCACATCCTTTGTGACAACCTCGCCGGTCACAGGCGCGATCACTTTTAAGTACTTTCTCCTTGATTTGAGGAACTCCAACTCTTTTAGTTTATTTTCCCTTTTCAGCCTCACAAGCTGACTTTCAGCAATTTTTGATCTGTCTTCTCCTGCGCTGCGGCCCAGCAAAGTCATTTCCCTGGTCAGGATCTCCAATTCTCTGCTTGCCCTCTTTATTTCAAATTCCAACTCTTTGGGGTCCAAAATGGCCAAGACCCGGCCCTTTTCAACAATTGCCCCTTCTTTCACGTTCACTGCCTTGATTATCCCGGTCTTCTGAACAAAGGCCACTCTCCTGACCGTTGGAACTATCTCGGCTTCACCTCCCACATGGAATGTGAACTTCGGCAAAAACAGGATCGCGATGATCAGTATTGCGCAGATCATAAGAATCGGCAGGGTGATTTTGTAAAATCTCGATTTGCGAGCCCTATCCGCATCCTGGATATTCAGCTTTTTAGCCACATTGGGACAAGCTTCAGCCAGCCATTTTTCAGTGAACGCTAAAGCCAAAAAAGGGCCCACAGTCCCCAGGGCCATCACTTTAACGGAATCCGGAGGATCATCTTCCATAAATTCCATTACTATAACGCCTATTGTATCCCTGCCTCTTTTCAGGGGCAAAATAACTAAGTGTTGGCATTGGGAAAATGCGCAATAGTCGCTTATTCCCTCTGTGGCTTTATCTTCCAAGCCTTCCACTGATAAGCTGACCTTTTGACCTTTAGGGGAAATCATCAGGGTGCGTTTAAGGTCCTTTAAATCAGTGGCCATATCAATAAGACGTTCAGACAATTGGGCCTTAGGGTTAACTTGTGTCTGGCCGGTGGCTGAAAAGAGCTTTGTTTCCCCGCCTATGAAAGTGACAAGAAAGGCCCTGTCAAAAGGGATCAGGGCCCTGATGTCATTGACCAGTAACAGTCCCATGTCTTCAAATGAATCTGATTCAGTTTGAGCGTTCTGCGCGAATTGAACGGCCCTGGCAAGTTGCTCGGCCTTTCTGACCATGTCCACGCCTGAATTTCCAGGGCTTTGTGAAGCTGTGGAATCCTTGCCTCCATCTTGAGCGATGTTATTTTGGCTATTATTAACTGTCATTGGTATATCCGGGTTAAAAGAGTGACTCCCTGTTGAAAATCGTAGCGACCTTTCTGAAAACGCTTTGGGCAATGGACCTTGGTTTTGAGTCGACCTTTAAACGGCCTGTCATTCCAAGGTATGAATCTCCCCTGGGGATTTTTATGTGAGCGGAGCACTGAAAGTACGCCTCAAGGGGCTTATCAACATCTTCCGATTCAGTCTGCTCAGTAGCCAATTCTCCGCCGAAACGGCTCGAAAAGGGAGAATTTTTTAATTCCTTTTCACTATACGGCCTTATGGACAATATCCTGGTCTGGAAATCTAAGCCTGTTTTAATGGGCAGCCACACCTGAGCGTCCATGCCCTTTGTAATTTTGTGAAGATCCTCCGCTGGAATAAGACCATGAACCACATAAGTATCGTGGGACTCCAATTCCCCCACTACGACCCCTGCGCCGGGCTGAAAACCGTGGCTCATCCTGTAATCCAATTTGGTGATCACCCCAGGGAACTCAGCCACTATTTCCTCAGTGGCAAGGTGTAGCTCCTGGTTGATCTTCTCTATTTCATCATCCACATGCAAAAGCTCCACCACTTTCTTTCCCGCGTCTGCAAACCTTTTTTCATCAACCAGCATGAAATTAATCTCTTTGCTGATTATTCGCTTCTCTCCAAGGGCCTGGTCTAGGGAATGTTTCAAGGTCTGAGTGTTCAGAGTGAAAAGTGTGTCGCCCTTGTCCACTTTTGAGCCTTCCTTTATAAAGACCTCATCAACCGAGGTTTTCATAGGAACCGCAAGGGCCTGTTTCTTTGCCGCGTCCAAATAACACAAAAAAACCGAACTCCTGGACCACGGTGTGAACAGAGCTAGTCCCACAAACAGGATAATTGCCAACAAAGAGAGGACGCCTGTAAAGCGAGGTTTGATAGAGCCCCTCATGGAATGGAGAGTTTTCAATCCCCTGAATAATGGCCTCACCACGAACAGCGCTATTGCCAGAACAGCCAAAACTAACCCTAGAACCTTGTCGAATCTGAAATATACTCCTATCACAATACCTGTATAAAGGGATATTCGATAGAGAAAAGAGCAGACCCCGTACAGGGAGAATATGAAAGTCTCTTTAGAATTGCGGGCCGGGCTTTCCACTGACTGGGCGCCAAGGACGCGATTCAGGAACAAGTACTTTATATGGCCGATGGATTTAAAGGCCAGGTTCGGGATCTTCAGCCAGTCTATTAGAATAAAATATCCGTCGAATTTGAGTAGTGGATTACCATTGAATAGAACCGTTGATACAAATGATATGGCCATGAGATAAAAGGCCAATGAATTAACGATCCCGGGTCTGGAATAGTACCAAATAAAAGTGGCCAGAATCGCGAGAGACGCCTCGGAAATTATACCGGCCGCGCTTATGGCAATACGTTCTTTTCTGTCCGCGAGCCCCCAAGCGTCCGTTGTATTGCAATAAAGGCAAGGGAAAAATATCAAAAAGGCCACGCCCATCTCAGGCACATGGAGCCCAAGCCTCTTTGCTGTGTACGCGTGGGAAAATTCATGGACAAGTTTTGTGATAAAGATCACTATCCACAGGTAAAAGAGATTCCTTAGATTGAAAAAGTACAAATATTCATTGGCGATCCTGTCTGCGCCGATGATAACCAAATAGACCGCAATAGGCGCCAACAGCGCTATTAGTGTCTTTGTAAAGCGATTGACCAGGAGATCGAATATCCAAAGTGTTCGCTCCAGAAAACGGTCAGGATTAAAAATAGGTATAAAGAGAAAGTACACGCTGGAGAACATTTTGACTCTCTTGGCCTGTTCAGCGTTTTGCTTTACAGCCTTTCTCATTTGCCTCGCGCTTGATCCCAAGCCAAGTATTAGCCCGTATTGTGAGGCCTTTGAAATTATCAATCCCGCGTTCCTAGGACTATAGTAGGCTCCTTTTTCTTTTAGATTTGAAAGGATCTCCTCTAAGGTATGTCTTCCATCCAAGGCCTTAAGGAATCTGTATTCATAAGCGGATAATCTATAGAAACTGTCCGATATGGGGTCCTTGAGGGCCACATCCGATGTGCCTTGGTGGTAGGTAACTACAAGGTCTTGACGAAATTTCGGTTTGATCATCATCTGGTCCATATCCTGGGACTTGGCTTTAATTTAGCATAATATATCAATCTTTTGAGGTCCATGGATTTACTGTGGCCGCTCAAAAGGATTTCAGGTCCTTCCCTTAATATATATTGTGTTATTAATGCACCTTACGCATATCGTCATGTTTAACATTCGACTCACACCGCCTTTGGCCTGGTTCGTCTATAACCAAGCATTTCCATCTTGAGAGTGAAGATTTACTCTATAGATCGAAGTCGAGTGAGTCGCCCCGGGTGGCGGGAGTCCGATGAGCGAAGTTTCCTGAGCCTGCGAATTAAACACAGCGAATC
>CAZFJT010000097.1:0-2060 GCA_964519135.1 uncultured Syntrophales bacterium
GTGTTACAGAAAATGTCCATCCGGGGCCATTGAGTGGGAAAAGAAAAAGGTTGCGCGAATAGATCTGGAGAAATGCACCAGATGTAGGACATGTATTACGAATTGTCGATTTGGCGCAATTCGCTGATACCGGTTTGAACAAAATAGAGGCCGGGCTTGTGATAATATCACTGAAACGGCCTTTCAATTTAAGCTAGCGAGTGGTCTCTATGGTTACATTAACCATTGATGGAATCGAAGTTACTGTTGAAAACGGCGACACCATATTGAACGCTGCTGAAAAAGCGGGTGTTCGCATCCCAACCCTTTGCCATGACAAGAGGCTGGTCCCATATGGTTCTTGCAGGCTCTGTGAAGTGGAGGTTACCGCGCGGGGGCGGACAAGGCTCATGCCTGCCTGCTTTAACCCCGCAAGAGATGGTATGGAGGTGGTCACCAATTCGGAGAAGTTAATAGAGCGTCGCAGGATGCAGCTCATGTTGTTGCTCCGCTCACATCCTCTTCTGTGTCCCAGTTGTGACGCGGGCGGTAATTGCAGGTTGCAGGATCTTGTCCATGAATATGAGGTATCAGAGCCGCCTTTTGCCAGGGAGTCCAGGTATTTCCATACAGATCACGAGTCCCATTTCATTCGCTTTAATATGAATCTCTGTATACGCTGTGGAATGTGCGTCCGTATATGTGATGAAGTTCAAGGCGAGCGTGAACTGACTTTTGTAAACCGTGGAATGAATATGGAAGTCTCAACGGATTTCGACAGGACCCTTGATTGTGAATTTTGCGGGCAATGCGCTTCAGTGTGTCCTGTTGGGGCAATCTCATCAAAATGGCTACACGGAACAGGTCGCGAGTTCGAACTCAGATACACGGATACTATATGCGGCTTTTGCAGCCTGGGATGTGTTCTCAGAATAGGCTCAAAGGACGGCAAAATAGTTTTTGTCAATTCTCCTCCTGACAGCCCCAACGAGGGCAGTCTGTGCGTAAAAGGCAGATATGGTTGGCCGTATGTTTACAGTCAGGAAAGACTAACCAAGCCTTTGATAAAAAAGGACGGCGCGCTCAAGGAAGTTGATTGGCCGGAGGCCATTGACTTTGTCGCGAACAACCTTGGAAAGCTCAGAGAAGGAACTCCGTCAAAGTTGGCTGTTTTGGGATCAGGGAGAATCACCAATGAAGAGGCGTATCTGCTAAATCGATTTGCAAGGGCCGTTCTTGGAACCCCCAACCTGGATCATGGGGGCGGTTATTCATACAGGGCGCTAGTTGACGGTTTTATGCCCATTGCAGGATATCCCGGGTCAGCCAACTCCATCAGAGAGATAAGGCAAGCTGATGTTACCTTGCTGGTTGGCGCTGATCTCACAGAAAGCCATCCCTTGGCCAAAAATGAGGTAATCCTCGCCACAAGCCAGATGAAAAAAGGCGAGGTGATTGTAGTACACAGTTACAGGACCAAGCTCTGTGATAGAGATGGGACCAAGATATTCGTAAGTCCCGGCAATGAGGCCCTGATAGTCTGGAGCATGCTCAAGGCCATAATCGATGAGGGTCTTTACGATGAGAAGGCCCTGGCCCTTGTAGCCGATGGATTTGATGATCTGAAGGCCTCGTTGGATAATTACGCCCCTGAAAACATCGCCCAAATTGTTGGAGTGGAAGCGGATATAATAAAGAATGCGGCTGTAAAATACGCGAACGCGGAAAAATCCACCATAATATTGACCGGTGGCGCTGAAAAAACGGGAGACCAGAAACTATTGGCTCACGCGGCTTTGGCTCTGGCCATTGTAACCGGAAAGATGGGCAAGGAAGGCTGCGGTATGCACTTTTTTGGAGATAAGGCAAATTCACAAGGCGCTTTGGATATGGGATTATGTCCGGAGATGGCGCCAGGGTGCGTATCAATTGAGGATGAAGAAGCCAGGAAGGTCCTTGAGAAGAAATGGGGCGCAAAAATCCCCACTGAAAAGGGTTTGACCACACGTGAAATCATTAAATCAGCGGCAAATGGAGAAATAAAAGGCTTATATGTGGTTGGAGAGAATCCGATGGAAACC
>CAZFJT010000097.1:2070-8586 GCA_964519135.1 uncultured Syntrophales bacterium
GAAACCCTGCCGGATAGGGAAGCTGTCTCCATGGCCTTGGACAAGTTGAATTTTCTCGTGGTCCAGGACATGTTCATGACCTCAACCGCCAAAAAAGCCGACGCGGTCTTGCCTGTGGCATCGTTCATGGAAAAGACCGGCACATATACCACCGCTGATAGGCGCTGCCAGAAGTTGAACCAAGAGAAAGAGCCATCTGGCGCCAAGACTGACATGGACATAATACAAGCTTTGGCAAAAGCCCTTTCAGCAAAAGGCTTTGATTTTCAAAATCCTGAAGAGGTTTTTAAAGAGATAACCGAAGTGGTTCCATTTTATAAGGGATTTTCCTATGATCGTCTGGGATCTTTCGGTCTGACTTGGCCATGTGTTGATGATCAAGACCCAGGTAAGCTTACCCTTTATGAAGGAGGAAGCCCACAGGGAAAAGCGTCGCTGATTCCGGCCCCTGAGCCCAAAGGCGCCCAGAAGAGCGACCTGCCTTTCACTCTTATCCCAGTGGTTCTGAAATTCCATTCAGGTTCCATGTCCCAGTGGAGTGAGTCCTTGATGGAGGTAAAGGGAGTCCCTGTTGCGGAAATGAACAGAGCGGATATGAAGAACATGGAGCTTTCAGAGGGCGACAAGGTAAGGATCACTTCTGAAAGCGGTGATACGATTACTATACAGGTTACCGGCGGTAACAGGGCGCTGGAAGGAATCATCCTCGCGCCCTACCATTACGGCGCTGTTGGTCTCAATAATATCATTACATGGGATGAACCCGGCGTTGGTGTAAGAATTGAGAAGGCATAGATATCTGGAGCTGTTATGTCTATAGAATACTTCCTTCCTGAAATCCTGGTTCTTGTGAAAATCCTCTTGGTGATAGTGGTTATTCTTACTATTGTGGCATATTTGACCCTATTTGAAAGAAGGGTTTTAGGATGGATTCAGGTGAGAATAGGCCCTAACAGGGTCGGTCCTTTGGGGTTGCTGCAACCTTTGGCCGATGGCGCCAAGCTGCTCTTAAAGGAAGAGATTACTGTTTCAGCCGCGGCAAGGGTGGTTTACATTCTTGCGCCCGCGATAGTGGTCACATGCGCTCTTGTACCCTTTGCAGTAATACCTTTTGCCTCGGGCCTTGGCCTGGAGAGGTTCTTTGGGGACGCGGTAGACAAATTCGCGCTGAACTCAGGTGTTATAGCGGATATAAATGTCGGAATCCTATTCATATTCGCAGTGTCCTCCATAGGAACATATGGAGTCATTCTTGGGGGATGGGCTTCAAACAACAAGTATTCACTCCTTGGCGGCGTCAGGGCCGGGGCTCAAATGATCAGTTATGAGCTGGGGCTCACAATAGCGGTCATGGGCGTGATTCTAATTGCCGGATCACTGAGCCTGGTGGAAATTGTCGAGGCCCAGGATTCTGTGGGCAAATGGTTTGTGTTTCGCCAACCCCTGGGTTTTCTGCTCTTTTTAATTGCAGGAACAGCGGAAATATGCAGAACACCCTTTGACGTGATAGAGTGCGAAAATGAGCTGGTCGCTGGGTACCAGACAGAGTACAGCTCCATGAAATTCGGTTTATTCTACTTGGGTGAATATGCTCATCTTCTGTTTATAAGCGCTTTGATCGCCACATTGTACTTTGGTGGCTGGCAGGGGCCAATATTGCCTCCAATAGTGTGGTTCCTGATTAAAACAATAGCGTTTATATTCTTTTTTGTCTGGGTGCGGGCCACCTATCCCAGGCTCAGGTATGACAGGGTAATGGCTTTTGGTTGGAAATTCCTTCTTCCTGTGGGTATAGCCAATGTTATGATTACTGCGTTCATATATGCAATATGGTTGGGGAAGAACGCGGGGTAGCCTGTCAACTGGGTATTGAAATTCAATCAATGATGACCGCAAAGCTCACAATAGCGGTCAGGAGAGGTCTTGGGCCATGTTAGCTCCCCTTATTCAGGGATTGAAGCTCACTTTCGGATATTTTTTCAAGAAAAAGTACACCATGCAATATCCGGATCAAAAATGGAAAGTCTCGCCCAGATGGCGTGGCAGGCATATGCTGACAAAGCACGAATCCGGGAAGATCAGGTGTGTTGCGTGCATGCTTTGCGCGACGATTTGCCCTGCTGAGTGTATTTATATTGAAGGCGCGGCCGAGCCTGATAATCGCAAGTATCCCGAGGAGTACACCATTGATCTGGGAAGGTGTATATTCTGTGGCTTTTGTGTAGAGGCTTGCCCAAGGGAAGCCATTGTCATGACAGAGGTCTATGAGATCTCAGAATATACCAGGGAAGGCATGATCCTGAACAAGGAGCAATTGCTGACTCCGCCTGAGGAGCGATACGTATCAAAGAAAAAGGCCGGCTAGTCTGTCCATCGGGAGTTCGAGATTAAGCTATGGAAGAAGCAATCATCTTTTACGCATTGGCTGCAATCACCCTGATATCCGCAATATGTGTGGTATCTCTCAGTAGACCCATCTACAATGTGCTCTTCATGATTTTGACCATGATCGGGCTTGCCGGGCTATACCTGGCGCTCCATGCGGAGTTTATAGCCATGGTTCAGCTCATAGTGTACGCAGGGGCGGTGATGGTCTTGTTCTTATTCGTAATAATGCTGCTTGATCTGGATAGGGCCGGTTTGTCTGATGAATTGATTGCCAATAGGCATCTTTTAGGGGCCGCGGGCGCATTAATGTTGGCTGTAATACTATTTCCACTTTTTAGGGCCTATACGATTCCAGACTCGGCCACATTGTCTGAAACCGCAAAAGGCGCAATGGATAACACTGCAGCGTTGGCCTCAGAGCTTTTCACCACATACCTGATTCCCTTTGAAGTGGCTTCAATACTGCTATTGGCGGCAATCATAGGCGCGGTGATACTGGTCAGGAGGCCGGCCAACAAATGATATCCAATAATTATGACAAACATTTCCACCTTCTGGAGATATCATGATTACTTTGCAACATTATCTGGCGCTATCCGCGATACTATTTGCCATTGGAGCGGCCGGAGTTCTGTTCCGTAGGAATCTTATAGTGGTTCTGATGTGCCTGGAGCTGATGTTAAACGCTGTCAACCTCACATTCTTAGCGTTTTCTCATTACCTTGGATCCATGGAGGGTCAGGTTTTCGCCCTATTTGTCATGGTGGTGGCTGCTGCGGAGGTCGGTGTAGGACTGGCAATAGCCGTGGCCCTGTTCAGACAAAGAGGCACTATAAATATTAATGATATCAACCTTATGAAATGGTAGGGACAAAGACCTGTATTTCTGTGAAGATGTCCCCAAAAAGGAATTCTGGAGCCTGGGATGATTGATCTTGTCTGGCTGATTCCGGTTTTTCCATTGATCGGATTTCTTGTAAACGGCTTACTTGCGCGAAGGCTGCCTGAGCAGGCGATAGGTTCAATTGCGTCGTTTGCAGTGTTCGCCTCATTTCTCGTGGCTATTTCAATATTCTTTGAAGTCCTGGGCATGAGCCCTGCTTCGAGATTTCAGGAGCGCATTGTCTACACATGGATTCTTTCAGGGGAATTGAGTGTGCCTGTTGGATTTCTGGTTGATCCCCTGAGCCTGATCATGATGATGGTGGTCAGTGGTGTTGGGTTTATCATCCATGTGTACTCCATAGGATATATGCACGGGGAGTACGGTTATAGGCGCTATTTCGCATACCTGAACCTCTTTGTGTTCAATATGCTCGTCCTTGTGTCTGCTAACAATTTCCTTCTGATGTTCGTTGGCTGGGAAGGTGTGGGCCTGTGTTCCTATCTTTTGATAGGTTACTATTATGAGAAGAAATCCGCCGCGGACGCAGGTAAAAAAGCGTTTGTGGTGAACAGGGTGGGAGATTTCGGGTTCCTGATCGGCATGTTCCTAATATTCACCACCTTTGGAACCCTGGATTACATGGATGTATTTGCAGCGGCGCCAGACACATTGAGTTATGGCGGTTTGATGGTTACAGCCATAACATTATGCCTGTTTGTGGGCGCGACAGGTAAATCCGCGCAGATCCCCCTCTATACATGGTTACCGGACGCTATGGAAGGCCCCACTCCGGTCAGCGCTCTGATCCACGCAGCGACAATGGTTACAGCCGGTGTTTACATGGTGGCCAGATGTAGTGTGCTATATGCAATGGCCCCAATATCCCTGGAAACTGTAGCTGTGGTAGGAGGTCTCACTGCGTTTTTTGCTGCAACCATAGGCATGACCCAATTTGACATAAAGAGGGTGCTGGCGTACTCCACCATCAGTCAGCTCGGTTATATGTTCATGGCCTGTGGAGTTGGCGCTTTTGCTTCAGGCATATTCCATCTTATGACACATGCGTTCTTTAAGGCCCTACTGTTTATGGCTGCCGGAAGCGTTATGCACGCTTTGGCCGGTGAGCTGGATATGAGAAAAATGGGCGGCTTAAAGAAATACCTGCCGTACACCTTTTTTACGTACCTCTTTGGTACCTTGGCAATTGCCGGCATATTTCCTTTTGCCGGATTCTTCTCAAAAGACGAGATCCTGTATCTGTCATTTATGAAGCACCCAATATTCTGGACAGTAGGGGCAGTGGCGGCTCTGATGACTTCATTCTATATGTTCCGATCAGTTTACATGACTTTTTATGGGGATTCGAGAATGGACCCCCATGTTGAAAGCCATGTGCATGAATCTCCGCCGGTAATGACGATTCCTTTGGTAATATTGGCCATATTGTCCCTGGTCGGTGGATTGGTGGGAATGCCGATCATAGAAGGCGGCCACAAGTTCGGTGAGTTCCTTGCGCCCGTATTCGCTCAGGCCAACGGGATTTTGAGCCACGGCGGGGCCCACCATGGCGCCCACGATCTGACCCTGGAACTGGTTCTTATGGCGGTCTCATTGGCGATAGCTGTAATAGGCCTTCTGGTGGCAAGGTGGATGTATCTACAGGATCCACAGGTTCCTGATAGGGTTATCGCTCGTTTCAAGGGTTGGCATGAGCTGGTTTACAATAAGTACTGGGTCGACGAGCTTTATGACGCCTTGTTTGTTAATTCCATAGTGCGGTTTTCAAGATTTCTGTGGCGCTCCTTTGACGCCCAGGTGATTGATGGGGCTGTGAATCTGACCGGATGGGTCACAAGGTCCGTTGGGTCCGGAATGAGATATTTACAGTCAGGGCTGATAAAGGACTACGCCCTTTCGATACTTGTAGGCGCTCTGGTAATCCTGGGTTATCTCGTTTTGAGTTAACCTGTACAGGCTGGTGTTGGAGTGAGCGCGGAGTTTAAGACTGATTGGATGGACCTCCATTCAAGCTCGTGGTCAAAGGAATAATTCGATAAATATTGAGGCGTTGATTTCTCACTGAATATTTTAGCGCAAAAAGCTTCTCCCTTTATGGCGCCTGGGAGGGGCGCCGCCTCAAAACAGGTGAATCAAGACTGCTGGAGGAATACCTTTCATGGGCAATGTATCCTTCCCCTATCTCTCGTTTATTACTTTCACGCCGCTTTTGGGCGCGCTTTTGCTGCTTATTATAAATAGGCGTTATCACACGGCATTGCGTTGGGTTGCCCTGGTGTTTATGTTTGTCGGGTTTATTGGAAGCATCGGGGTGTTCTATCATTTCGACGCATCCTCGCCGGCGATGCAGCTCGTGGAAGAGAGGGCGTGGGTTCCATCATGGGGAATATCCTATATTATGGGAATAGACGGTATAAGTTTATTCCTTGTATTACTGACCACATTTTTGGGCCCAATATTGATTGTGGCTTCGTGGAATGACATCACCTATAAGGTCAAAGAGTTCCTGATATCTTTGTTGGTCCTCCAAACAGGTATGATAGGCGTGTTTGTGGCCCTGGACCTGTTCCTGTTCTACGTATTTTGGGAAGTAATGCTCATACCGATGTACCTATTGATCGGTATATGGGGTAATCCCGCCAGGCGATTGTACGCTACCATCAAGTTCGTGCTATACACCATTGTCGGCAGTCTGTTGATGCTTGTGGCAATACTCGCCCTGTACTTCATGTCAGCCGAGCAGTTGGGAGCGCCGACCTTTGATCTTCGAGCGCTCTATGGAGTGATAATTCACCCAGGAGCTCAGTTCTGGATGTTTTTGGCCTTCTTTCTGGCATTCGCCATCAAAGTCCCCATGTTTCCGTTTCATACATGGTTGCCTGACGCCCATACCGAGGCGCCCACAGTGGGTAGTGTGGTGCTGGCCGCGGTGCTGCTGAAGATGGGCACATACGGATTCATCAGATTCGCCATTCCACTTTTTCCCAACGCAGCCTTTGACGCAACAGGGTGGATATCGATCCTTGCCTTGATCGGTATTATTTACGGCGCGTGGGTCGCTATGGTTCAGGTGGACGTGAAGCGTCTCGTGGCGTTTTCAAGTGTGAGTCACCTTGGATTCGTAATGCTGGGAATGTTCGCAATGACCCAGCAGGGTGTGGAGGGCGGCATCCTGCAGATGATAAATCACGGGCTTAGCACGGGCGCTTTGTTCCTTATAGTTG
>CAZFJT010000098.1:0-8562 GCA_964519135.1 uncultured Syntrophales bacterium
CCCGCCGCCCGGTTCGGCTCACGCTACTTCCATTCCCAGATTCTCTCCTCCCTGCAGCGAACAACTGAGGGATTACCTGTGTAGATAAAAATGACTTGACAATTATTTGAGAAAAGAGTATGTGTTCCCGTCCGCGTAAAGATCCTGAAATCCGTGATCCGAACGCAATTCCGCAAGGCCGAATCATGGGCAAGCGATCTAAGACAGGCAATCTAATCAAAACGCGTAAAAATTACTAAATTCCCAAAACTGGTTAATTTGATATGGAGAGGCGGTGACTAATTCAAGTTATAAAAACAGGCGCCAAGCTCTCAAAAAAACCATCGTCGTCGGAGAAGGACACTTCAGAGCATTATCAGGGGACCTCAATTCTGGGCCCAATTTAATTGGGGCAGGTTGTCTTTGGTCCTGTTAGTGATTATTTTACAGGTCTGCCATTCCAATAACGGAGTTAATACATATGTGGATGACGCGAGAAGAGATAGCGGAAAAACTCGGAATAGTTGTCAATAGCGTTAGAGGCAAGGTTCAGAAGGGCCAGATAGAACGCAAAGCAATTGATGGCAAGAATATGTACAGGATAGTACAGGACGACCTTGTTCAGAAAACAAAGGGGCGTCAAGCGTCAAGAAAGGTCCAAAAACCCCCAAAACCCGATGTCCAAGAAGTGGAAACCACTATTGATGAAAATACGCCCCAAGCACAGCCCGAGCCTGCGGACCCCAAGCCGGTGAGAAGAGTGAGTTCAAGTTCGGAGTTTAATCCTAAGAAGGTGCTCCTTGAACAACTTGCGTCAATAAGTGTGGGCAGAAATATCGAAGCCATTGAAAAAGGAGATGAAATCGATTTAGCCACAAATGAGATATCAAGGGAACTGGACGCGAAAATCTCCATGAGGCAACATCAACAGATCAAGGAGATCGAAGACGCGTTAGAGAGGCTTAAATATGGGGAGTACGGTGAATGCGAGGAGTGCGGAGAGCCGATACCTGATCAGAGATTGCGCCTGTTTCCCGCGGCAAGGAATTGTGTAAAGTGCCAGGAAGAGATGGACAGATACGACAAAATAAAACAGAATCAGGGGTTGGCGCCGGGTGGATTCAAGGAAGACAGCCAAGATGTATATATGAAACCATCGGATGACTAGATTCCTGACAGACCACATGTTGGGCGCATCTTGCCAAAAAGGACTAAGTTGAGATTAAGTACGCCCACTATAGAGTCTGGAGATAAATTCAGCCGCCACAATACAAAAATACCGCATTATGTGGTGGAGCGTTAATCATTTTAGATAATGTTAATCATAGCCCGCCTATCTCAAAAAGGTAAACCTGTGGCAGACGTGACTTACAGGGCCGGAATGCATGTGGAAGTCAGGGTGGCCAAGGATTACCGATCCAAAAAAATAGACTTTGTAATCTCCCATGATGAGAATCAATCATTGAAAGGTTTATGGGAAAAGGCCTTGGACAGTTATTTCAACGAATGGGCCTTTGATTCCAGGCGCTATGTGTTTCCTGGTGAAATGGCGCGATTCGGCGCGGCAAGGGAGCATAAATCACTCTTCAGAACAGCGGCAATGCAACTCAAAAAAGATCTTGCCGCATACGGTTTTTCTTTGGATGTGGAGTTCTCGTGATAACATTGATAGCGCGACATAACCATTAAAAGCCCGAAATGGGTGTAGATTTATAGTATTTCTAGAAATAAAACACAGAATGGAATGAAATTTCATTCCGGCCTGCCATGGTCGGACTCTCGATGGGGAGTTCCAGGAGGGGAGGTCCTCGGCGACCGCCATGTATCAGGTTTAGACAATGCTCCATTCATAAGATATTGAGGCGCTGATCCAAGGAGTTGGCGCCCTGCGCGCAGTAGGTCCCCTCCTGTGGATTGCTTAATGTGCGCTCTTGGTGGCCGTAACCGAGCGCGAAGCACAAGGCAGGCGCCGGAAGCTGTCAATTATGGACATATTTTTATGAGCCATTTCGCGTTTGACTTTTAGGACTGGTATAAAAGATATCAAAAAACAGAAAGCCGGAGAGATGATAGATCATCAAGCAGCCAGAATGAAGATGGTGAAAAATCAGTTGGCCTCAAGGAATATAAGGGACCCGAATGTGCTCAAGGCCATGGGAGAAATTCCCAGGCACGCATTTGTGCCTCCAGGCCTTCAACAAGAGGCGTATGATGACAATCCGCTCCCCATAGGCGAGGGGCAAACCATAAGCCAACCATACATAGTGGCCTTGATGACCGAAATGTTGGAATTGGGTGGATCGGAAAAGGTTCTGGAAATAGGAACCGGCTCAGGCTACCAGACTGCAATTCTGTGCAGCCTTGCCAAGGAGGTCTTTAGCATTGAACGGACCCCTTCACTTTCAAAGATGGCCGAACGGATCTTATCCGATCTCGGGTTTGAAAATGTAAAAATCGTTGAGGGTGACGGCACAGAAGGCTGGCAGGAAAACGCTCCATATGACGCCATAATCGTCACCGCCGGAGCGCCCAAGATCCCTGTGGCCCTTGTGGACCAACTGGCTGACCGTGGCAGGCTGGTAATTCCCGTGGGAAATCGCTATGCCCAAGTTTTGAACAAAGTTACTAAAATAGGTGGGGAGACAAGGATAGAAGAAGGCGCGGGCTGCCGTTTCGTTGATTTAATAGGTCGCCACGGATGGACCGATTGAGATATTTCCGGCCAAAATTATTCAAGATAATTAACAATAATTCCCCTGTTAAAATCATTATCCGCGCTTGGGCGCTAATTGGCATTCTACTCTTTTTGGGGTGTGTGACAGAGAACATCAGGCCCCAATCTCAGTCGCCGTCTCAAACCATTGAAGCGGTCGCTCCCATGTCAGGAATCTATCATAATGTTAAAAAAGGCGACACTTTGTATTCATTGGCAATGGCCCATGGGGTAAACGTACAGAAACTTGCGGAATTAAACAATCTCACGCCGCCATATGTCATAAAGGTCGGGCAGACCCTATTTATTCCCGCCTCAGGGCGAGTTACGCCGATGGCGCCTCCAGCCGGGGGGCGTGTCGCTGAAATGGTTGAAAATTATTCGGGGATGTTGGCCTGGCCGGTGCAAGGGGAGATTGTAAGCAACTTTGGAGTGAGGGACGGAATCCATCATAAGGGTATCAGGATATCCGCTCCAGAGGGCGCCACAGTGAGGGCCGCGGGCGCGGGTATAGTCGGCCATGTTGGGACAATAGAAGAGTTTGGGAATGTTGTTATAATCGAACATTCCAATAGAATAGTAACAGTGTACGCTCACTTGGGAAAGGTTCTGGCTCAACCTGGTCAGGCCGTGGAATGCGGAGATCCCGTAGGGCTGGTGGGAGATTCGGGTCGCGTGAGTGCAGCGTCTTTGTACTTTGAAGTCAGGTCAAAATCCGAGCCGCGCAATCCATTGTTCTTTCTTTCATCCCAAGGAAAAAGCGAACTACCCCAAGGGGCCGCAAAATGATAATATCTCAGTTCCGCGGCCTTAAGTTAGCCCGGCTTTACTGTTTCATATAAAAGAGCTCTGAAAAAGGCGCGGATCATTAGAATCATTAAAGGGGCGCCTTAAGATGACACTCCTCTTAAAAGCCTTGGAAAGACTGGAAGGATCCCGGCTTGACGCGCTCGGCTTAACCTCGCCCTTCACAATACCGTCAGGGATTGTCACCACCTCGCCAAGCTCGATTGCGCTCATGGCAAAACTCGCGCCAGAAATCGGATTTCTCACCACAAAGACCATTAGCGTCGCGGGAAGGTTAGGTTATCGAGAACCTATAATATATGAATACACACCCGGTTGCTTTGCAAACGCGGTTGGACTTACCAATCCAGGGGCGAGAAATTTCCTGGACGAAATGCGAAAGCGTATGCCGCTTGCCAATGATAAACCCCTGTTTGTTTCCATTATGGGAAAAGAGCCGAAAGAATTCCTTGAATGCGCGCTAATGCTGGAAACCGTGGCTGACGCGTTTGAAATAAATCTCTCCTGTCCCCATGTTAAAGACGCTGGTCAAATGGTTGGATCAGATCCTGAAATGGTGTCGGATATTGTGGCCCTCCTTAGAGAAAGGACGCAAAGGCCAATTATTCCAAAACTTTCTCCAAATTTGCCCAATGTCGCGGAAATGGCTAAGTTATGCGTGGAAAACGGGGCTGATGGGATTTGTTTGATCAACACTGTGGGACCGGGTATTGTGACTGATGATCAGGGAAATCATATCCTCACAAATGTAAAAGGTGGGCTTTCAGGCGCGGGTATTTTGCCTATAGGTTTAAAGGCGGTCAAAGAGAGCGCGGCTATTGTGGATGTCCCTATAATAGCTTGCGGAGGAATAAGCGAGCCCGGTCATGTGAGAGCTTATTACGAGGCCGGCGCATGCCTGTTCGGAATCGGATCGGCCCTAGCGGGAATGGGCACTCTCGAGATTCTGGATTTCTTTAAGAATTTGAATGAAGATCTTCAGGTTGATTTCACAAGTAGGCCCAAGCCCAAAAAAGTTCGTATATCAGGGCTCACCAATTACACTGTAACGAGAATCTCTGAAAAAAGGTCCTTTGGCGAGGGTTTGACTGAGATTAAATTTGAGGACGGTCCTGAGTGCGAACCCGGCCAGTTCTTTTTTTTGCGAATTCCAGGTGTTGGGGAAAAACCTTTTTCACCGGGGATGGACAAACCTCCCCTTTACCTGGTGAGGAAAGTGGGGCCATTTACAGAGGCGTTGGATAATCTGTCCCCAGGCGACACCATATATTTAAGAGGGCCTTATGGTAAAGCATTCCCTGAGCCTGAACCAAAAAGGCCGCTGATTCTAGTTGGTGGTGGAACCGGCATAGCGCCCCTGATGATGGCCGCCCAGAAATGGAAGGATCGAATATTTCGTTCATATGCCGGGTTTAGTGGCCCGGTTGACAGGCGGTTCAGGTACGACTTAGCAGGAAGAATTCCGTACTGCAGGGTGATAATAGACGCCCCAGGGCAACCTGGTGAGGTCATAAAGGTTCTTGGGGAAGATCTAGAGAAATCCTCAGGGGATTATTATAAGGCCCAGGTCTTTATATGCGGTCCTGTGGCAATGGCGAACAAAGTGGTGGAATTGATCAATGACCAAGTGAATAACCCGATCATTTATGTGGCCAGAGAGGATATAATGCGTTGCGGAATAGGTTTGTGCGGCTCCTGCGCGACTGAGGACGGGCGAAGGTCATGTGTGGATGGCCCGGTGATTTCTCCATCTGAGGTATTTCCTGAAATGAATTACGAATCGTCTTTGGAAGGAGAAGAAGATGGATCCCACTGAACTGAAGAATTTCGCGCGCGAATGCGGCGCGGACCTAATAGGTGTGGCTGATCTTGCGCTTTTAAAAGGCATACAAACCGAGCCGGAAGATCTACTTGACGGTTACAAGACAGCAGTGTCAATTGCTATAGCATTATCAAACGGCGTTATTGATCCGATTGTTGACGTTCCCACACCCATATATCAGCAACATTATTTCAAGGTAAATCTATTGTTGGACGATATAGCCTTGAGGGTAAGCGGAAAAATTCAGGAGATGGGTGGTAAGGCTTTGCCGATTCCCGCCTCCCAATTATTGGACCTGGAAAACTGGACTTCGTACATTTCCCATAAGGCTGTTGCTATTGCCGCTGGTCTTGGTTGGCAGGGCAAGAGCCTATTACTTGTAACCCCAGATTATGGGCCAAGGGTAAGGCTGGTTACTATTCTGACCGATTTGCCGCTGGACGCTGATGAGCCCATAAAAAACCTGTGCGCAAATTGCACGGAATGCACGGACGCTTGTCCTGTAGGGGCAATTAAAAACGTCAATACTGATAGCCACTATGCCCGCAGGAATGAAGCCCTTGATTTCAAAAAGTGTGTTGAAAGGGTGTATGATAAAAACACACAATTGCCTTTTATAGACAGTCCAATATGCGGAGTCTGTATAAGAGCGTGCCCTCAGGGAAAGAAACGCAGGCAAAACAAAAAAGCCGCCTCGAAATGAGTCGTTAATTTAGCGAGGTCCAGGGTCCATAGGTAATCCCAATGAATAATCGTTTACGCCAGGCCGGAGCGTTGTCAGTCAGAAGCAAGTGGGTGTCTAATCGAGCCGACCCTTACAACTGATGAATAACCTGAAGGATTTAATGAATGATTATTTTAATGGAATTATTTGCTATAATAAAAAATTCCCTAAACAAGCCTTAGTCAATAGCTGTTTATGTGAATCAAATTCGCATGCCGTACTATAGGTCTTCCATGAAGTTAAACTTATCTCTTAAAACAGGGGAGGAGAGCCCGATCATGATACCAGCTAAGATGCTCCGTTCATTAGGTAGAGAGAATCCATCCAACTCAAGCTTCATTGCAACAATACTAATATTGATCCTGCTCTGTCTCCCCGTTGTATGCGGCGCGAAAGGACTTGACGCTGTAATATACAAGGAGCGCAACTACGGATATGGTCAGAAGGGGTTATGGGGGGTGACTGTTCGCTTCAACAAGAGTGTGTTCCCCTCTGATCTGGAAAAATCTCTGAAAGTCACCTCTGACGGTAAATCCGTGCCAGTGGGCTTGGCTGATCCAAAAACAGGACTCACTGCTGAAAAGGCCATGAGAACCTTCAGGGTGGTCCCAAAGGACAGAAAGCTCAGGGACAAACAGATAGAATTGAGGTTGGAAAAGGGTCTCGCGGACTCTTCCGGTAGATGGACCCTGAGTGATGACAGAACAATGACATTTTGGGCCTTGGACCCTATCAGAATAAGAAACCTCACCACTTTCTATAAAAATAAAAACAATTACGGTTTGAATTTTCAATTGGTAGGCCGTTCAAGTCAGGTAACAGAAGAGGAGCTGAAAAAGGCGATAACCATAAAACCTGATGTTGGCCCAATAACCCTTGAGAAAAAGCCACACGGAAGGTGGAGCATAAAGGCCGAATTCGAGAAATCCCAAAAATACACTTTTAAGACCAAGTCCATACCAGTGGCGGACGGGCGGTCTATTCTTGAGGAGGCCAAACATGTCTTTACCGGCCCAGGGGTGGATTCCCTGGTCGCTTTTAGAACAGACAAGTCGATAATTGAGCTCAAAGGCAGACAGCTATTACCCATCAACCTAACCAATGTCACTAAATTAAGATGTTCTCTAACTCGAATCCCCGGTTATTTTGCCCCAGAGGTCTTTGATTCCCAGAAAGTGACAAAGATCAACAATCCTCTCAGACCGGGTAATGAACCGTCTACACAGTATGAGGTTGGGGCGGATCTAAAGAAGATCAAGGGTGATCTGGAGACCTTAAAAAAAGAGACTGATCTTCCTGCGTCGTTTGCTGGAGAAATGGTTGATGACGCGACCGTGTACTTTGCCAAATCCCAGGGCGGCAACAAGGTGTTCGGATATTCCGCGGCCTTAACATTCAGGCCTGAACCTGAAAAGGGCGGAACGTGGTTGGTGGAGCTCAAGGACCTGGATTCCAATTATAAGGAAACAGTTAAAAAGCTTGTTCAGATTACAGATCTGTCCATTAGCTACAAGCTATCCTCAGAACAGCTCCTGGTTTGGGTAACATCCATCCATACAGGAGAGCCTGTCAAGGGCGTTGAAGTAATGCTCAAGCAGTCCAACGGCCTTGCCTTGCTTTTGGGTAAAAGTGATGAAAACGGTCTCATAGTTGTGAAAAACGGGGACCAAGCCAAAAACGTGAGCTTACCTTCAAAAAACACCAAAAATATGAAGCCGCTCGTTGAGCTTAACAAAGCCCAATGGCTCGTAGCCGCGACAGAGAATGATTCCGCGCTCACAAGGCTGGACAAGAACCGTCTCAAACCTTTTTCCATAAAACAATCCAGCAAAATCACCGAGCCGTACGAGTCTGAGTCAGGTTATGTGTTTACAGAAAGGGGAGTTTACAAACCAGGCGAATCCGTTCATTTCAAGTTCATGCAGAGGACTTACAAGGACGGTGAAATTAATTCCCCTAAAGGCGCAAAAATAGACATCGAGATAACCGATCCCAGGGGAGAGATCCTTTATTCCAAAAAACTTGAACTAAATGAGTTCGGAGGCTGCCACGACACCTTTGATCTCAAAGAATTCTACAAGACCGGGACATATTTAATCAAGGCGGTCAATACCGCTAGTGTGGGAAAAAGAAAAAGCTGGACCAAGGATTTTCTGGTAGCTGAATACAAGAGGCCCAGGCATTTTGTGGAAATGTCCATGGAGCGGATAACCAGTCCGGCTGAAGACTATATTGGAGTGAGTTTCCAAGAGGACCTCCTGAAAGTCAAAATTGAGGGTAAGTACTACGCGGGCGGTCCTGTGAAGAATGCAAACACAAGGTGGAAGGCCACATTAAAGCCTGTGAAACATGACGCGGCGGATTTTTCGGGTTTTCATTTCGGTAATGATCAGACCAAAACCATGTTCCTTGAGTCCGGTGAAGCCACTCTGGACGAGAATGGCGTACTTGAACTTGCAATTCCAATGGATACAAGGCTATTGTCAGGTCTTTACGGAGTGGAAATATCATCCACAG
>CAZFJT010000099.1:0-3136 GCA_964519135.1 uncultured Syntrophales bacterium
GGGAGGCCCTTTTTTCAAAAAGGTCTTCCCCGGAGAACGCTTACGTATTTTTATAAGAACTACGAAATTTTGAATCAATCAATGGGATAATCTGGAACCTTTGGCGGAAAGCATTCGAAAGCGCATAAATCTCAAGGGAATTCTACAAGGCATAGGTTGCAGGCCCACTGTTTTCAGGTTGGCCAAGGGCCATGGTCTCGCAGGATGGGTGATAAATACACCTGATGGGGTCATAATAGAGGTTGAAGGACCCATGGAAAGGCTCGGCCTGTTCCTGGAGCAATTGCCCGGCGCGATTCCATTTCCAGGCCGCATTGATCAATCAAAAGAATACGAGATCCAAAGCCTTGGTGAGAAAGAATTTACAATAAGGTCCAGTGAGAAAGGGCCGCGTGAAACCACCCCAATCCCCCCTGATGTGGCTGTTTGTCAGGAATGTGTCCAAGAGCTGTTCGATCCTGAAAACCATCGATATTTATATCCATTTATCACATGCACCCTATGTGGTCCGAGGTTCACAGTGGTGCGATCCTTTCCCTATGATAGGGAGCGCACCAGCATGGCCGATTTCACCATGTGTCCTGAATGCGTTAAAGAATACGAGACCCCTGAGGACAGGAGATTCCATTCCCAGACGAATTCATGCCCGAAATGCGGTCCCTCAGTATGGTTAACTGATTCAATCGGAGTTGGAGCGCCAGGGGATCCCATAATAGAAACCATAAAGCATCTACAAAATGGGATGGTGATAGCCATAAAAGGCATTGGCGGTTTTCATCTGGCTTGTGACGCAACCAACCAGGTTGCCGTTCAAAAGCTAAGAGACAGAAAGGGCAGGATAGGTAAACCCTTTGCCCTTATGGCGCCCAATATGGAGGTAGTTAATAAATATTGCCTTGTTGATGAAGATGAGGCTGAACTTTTAAAATCCCCCATTGCTCCAATCGTGTTGCTCAAGGAAAGATCGCGTATACTCCCGGAGAATGTGGCGCCTTTAGTGGGAACCTTGGGTGTTATGCTTCCATACTCTCCAATACACCACCTATTGTTCAATCATCCGGACATCAACCCTTCAGAGAGACTGGAGCTACTGGTGATGACATCAGGGAACAGGTCTGAAGAACCCATAGCCAGGGACAACAGCGAGGCCCAGGAAAGGCTGGGGGATCTGGCGGATTTCTTTCTTTTGCACAACAGGGATATTACTCTAAGAGCCGACGATTCAATATTTAGGATCATACATGGGAATAAGACCGTATTCAGGAGATCCCGGGGTTTGGTTCCAGGAGAGTTTCAATTGTGCGAGCCCCACTTGGATAAGAGTCAAGGTGATCACACAAATGCTGAAAAGGTTGTTCTTGCCGCTGGAGGCGACCTGAAAAATTGTATGGTAATTTTAAAGGGGAATCGCGCGATACCAGGGCCCCATGTTGGCGATCTCGCCGCGCCTGTGGCCCAGGAGTACTTTGAGAAATCAATAGAAACCCTACAGGATTACTTGGAGGTAAAACCTGATATAGTGGCTGTGGATCCCCATCCTGAATATTTTTCCTCGAGGATTGCCGGATCATTGGCTGATGAAATAGTTCAAACCTACCATCATCACGCGCACGCGGTAAGCCTGATGGTTGAACATGGTATTACTGGGCCCATTGTTTGCGCGACATTTGATGGAACTGGGTTCGGAGAAGATGATTCCATATGGGGCGGAGAATTTCTTATTGCTGACATAAGGCGATATAAAAGAGCCGCTTTTGTGGCGCCATACCATCTGCCGGGCGCGGAAGCCGCGATAAAGTTCCCATTGCGGATACTCGCGGGGCTTTTGGCTGAACAGGAGACATGGGAGCTGGATAAAAAATATTCCAGTCTATTCGCGGGAAGTGCAACTGATGTTCCCATGTGGCTGGAAGCGGCAAAAAAAGGATTCAACTCCCCTGTGACCACATCCGCGGGCAGGTTGTTTGACGCGGCTGCCGCGGCCATTGGCTTCAATACACCTGTTACCTTTGAGGGCGCGGCTTCCATGTGGCTGGAAGCCATTGCGGACTCATCAGAAAAATCCATTTATCCATTGGACGAAATCGTGGATGATACGAACTTCTTGGAACCAAGGGTCTTGATAAGGAAGGTCTCTCACGATATTCTCTCAGGAGAAGTCAAAGGGACAGTGGCGGCAAGATTCCATAATACTCTGGCAAAGGCCGTAAGTCTTACATTGCAAAGGCTAGCCCGGGAGTATGAAACAAATGTGGTGGGTTTATCAGGTGGGTGTTTCCAGAACAGATTATTCACTGAGATAACAGCCAGGGACCTGGAGCAAGCAGGTTATACTCCTTTACTGCATGGAGCTTGCCCGCCCAACGATGGGGGCATAGCCCTTGGTCAGGCAGTGATTGCCAGGGCCACATGGAAGCCTGACCTAACAACCTAGCGTGGCGCCCAGCATGTAAGAATATGAATAACCGGCCTTCCAAGCTTAACAATTGGAAGGTGATAGGCAATTTTATACTGAGTAAAGGTGATAGCAATGTGTTTGGCAATACCAATGGAAGTAATTGAAATAACGGGAGAGGGAACAGGCAAAGTTAATTCAGGCGGTGTTGAGACCGACGTAAGCTTGATGATGCTTCCCAACGCAAAAGAGGGGGATTACATAATAGTTCACGCGGGCTTTGGCATAGAAATATTGGATCCCGAGGAGGCCAAAATCAGGCTGGATTTGTTCCATGAATTGGCCGACGCCACATCCGCAATGGAGGAACAGTGACACAAAGCCTTGAGAGTTCAGCGGCCCGAAACCTGACAGATCAGATTAATGACCTGCTCGCCTCCCATACCGGGGTCATTAGGTTCATGGAGGTTTGCGGCACCCACACAATGGCGATACATGAATCAGGTTTAAAGAGCTTGCTCCCTGAAAATCTGAAACTGGTTTCAGGCCCGGGATGCCCGGTATGTGTTACTGAAAAGGGCTTTATTGACCACGCTATAATACTCGCGAAAGCCAGTGACGCTGTTTTAGTGACTTTTGGCGATCTCATCAGGGTCCCTGGGGCAATCGGCTCTTTGGATAATTACAAGTCAGAAGGCGGCGCGGTAAGAGTTATATATAGTCCCATGGACGCCATAGGTA
>CAZFJT010000099.1:3146-5738 GCA_964519135.1 uncultured Syntrophales bacterium
GCCCAAGAGCTAAAACCACGGCCAGTGGTCTTCCTGGGAGTTGGTTTTGAAACCACGATACCCACAATTGCCGCGACAGTGAAAACAGCCAAAGCAAAAGGCGTGGATAATCTCTATGTTTTACGGGCTTTTAAGACGATACATCCACCATTGGGGATACTGGCCCAAAAGGACGATTTAAATGGATTTCTTCTCCCAGGCCATGTGTCCGCGATCCTGGGCGCGCATTGCTACAAATATCTGCCCGAAGAATTTAACAAGTCCGGAGTGGTCGCCGGTTTTGAGGCCCTGGACATATTGATTGCCTTGCGTGATCTTACAGAAATGGCTATTTCAGGCAAACCCTCAATAATGAATGATTATAAGAGAGTTGTAAGGGACAATGGAAATCCTGTGGCACAGGCGTTGATTGACGAAGTTTTTAGAGCGTCCGACGCAAATTGGAGAGGCTTGGGGCTCATACCAGGCAGTGGTTTGGAGTTCAGGCCTGAATATGCTAGCTTTGACGCCGGCCTAGCCTTTCCTGTGGATGTCCCTGAGGTTGAAGATGATCCCAGATGCCAGTGCGCTGCAATACTGACAGGAGCAAGAACCCCCGACAAATGTGGCCTATTCGGAAGAGAGTGCACACCAGAGGATCCTGTGGGTCCTTGCATGGTATCTTCTGAGGGGACCTGCGCGGCGTATTACAAATACGGGGTTGTGTGAGACTATGGGAAAACGCGACAACAAGAGAGTTCTGTTGGGTCATGGCGGCGGTGGAAAGATGACATCATCCCTAATCAATGAGCTTATACTTCCAAAGCTCGACAGAGGAAGGCTCAAGGGACTGCCTGATTCAGTAACCTTATCAGGGCTTAGCGAAAGCATAGCTTATACAACCGACTCCTTTACTGTGTCTCCTCTTTTCTTCCCTGGCGGTAACATAGGTTCCCTGGCAATCCACGGAACATGCAATGATCTATCATGTTCAGGCGCCAAGCCGATGTTTCTGTCCCTTGGTCTGATACTTGAAGAAGGCCTGCCCATGGAAGATCTGGCCTTGATACTGGAATCTTTGGCGGAGGCCGCTGATGAAGCCGGGGTGGAGATAGTTACCGGAGATACTAAAGTGGTGCCAAAAGGAAGCGCGGACGGGATATTCATAAACACCTCAGGCATAGGTTTTATTCAGGGCAAGTCTTTACCTGACTTGGACGGCATAGAGCCTGGTGATGAAATCATTGTCAGCGGACCTATGGGTAATCATGGGATGGCTGTGATGTTGAGCAGGGCTGATTTTTCATTTGATTTTGATCTCAAGTCCGATTCAGCCTCAATATGGCCCATTGTCCGCCAATTATTGGAATTGGGTCCAGACTTAAAATTTCTCAGGGACCCAACCAGGGGGGGTCTGGCCGCGACACTCAATGAGATCGCTTCTCTTACCAATAAAGAAGTGACTGTTGATGAAACCTCAATACCTATTGATCAATCGGTTAAGGCGGCTTCAGAGATTCTGGGAATAGATCCCCTCCAAGCCGCGAATGAAGGCAAGTTGGTCATTGTGGTGAGCAGGGGAAAAGGACAAGAGGCCCTGAATATGATCAGGCATATTCCTATCGCGCAAGACTGTTCGATTATAGGCGCCATATCCGAGGCCCAAAAACCCAGGGTGGTAATGACCACAAAGATAGGCGGCGCAAGAGTCATAGCTGAACCTTCCGGAGAACTATTGCCAAGAATTTGCTGAAAGAATTTGAATAAGTTGTTTTTGGAGACAAGTACACGCGATTGAAAAGTTCACACATGTTTGGAGGAGAGAATGATAGAGAAGTACGATGAAATTGCCCAGAGAAAACATCCAAACAAATATTCCATAACCAACAGCCTTGCTGACAACGAAAGCCTCCACAATGATAATCCGTACGCGAACGCAATAATCATGTTCGAAAAAGCGGTTGAAAATATGTCCATCAAGCGGGGTGTGATCAAAATGCTTAAGTACCCCAAGAGAGAGCTTTCAGTTACTTTTCCTGTGAAGATGGATAATGGAGATATACGCATATTCAGAGGATACAGGGTGCATCATTCAGTGGTGAGCGGTCCCACAAAGGGTGGAATTCGGTACGCTCCGGATGTGACATTAGACGAAGTGCGCGCCCTGGCTATGCTGATGACATGGAAATGCGGTTTGATGAACCTGCCGTACGGGGGCGCCAAAGGCGGTGTGATGGTGGATCCAAAGGAGATCTCCCAAGGGGAACTGGAGCGTGTAACAAGGAGATACGCCACCGAAATTTCGGTTCTCATGGGTCCTGAAAGCGATATCCCCGCGCCTGATATGGGCACAAATTCCCAAGTTATGGCCTGGATCATGGACACCTATTCCATGCACACAGGTTATTCCGTTCCTGCTGTAGTAACTGGAAAGCCCGTAGAGATAGGCGGGTCTTTGGGTCGGACCGAAGCAACGGGCAGGGGGGTTATAGTAACTGTCAAAGAGGCTTTAAGAGACCAGGGTCTGGTCGCGGAGAAATCGACCGTGGCAATACAGGGTTTTGGGAATGTGGGCTCTGTGGCTTCGAGACTGGCCAGGGAACTTCTGGGAAT
>CAZFJT010000099.1:5748-8501 GCA_964519135.1 uncultured Syntrophales bacterium
CGTGATTGCAGTGAGCAGCTCCAAAGGCGGTGTTTACAATCCCAAAGGTTTGAATCTGGAAGCTGTGGAAAAGATCTACTATGAAACAGGCGCAGTAGCCTGCTGCCCGGAATCTGAAGATATAAGTAATGAAGATTTATTGAACTTGGATTGTGATGTCCTGATACTTGCGGCAAAAGAAAATCAGATAACAAAGGCAAACGCCCACAATGTAAGGGCAAAGATAGTGGCTGAGGGAGCTAATGGCCCTGTCACTCCTGACGCGGACGATATCCTGCTTGAAAATGGTAAACTTGTAATACCTGATATTCTTTGCAACGCGGGTGGAGTCACTGTGAGCTATCTGGAGTGGGTCCAGGACCTACAGTCCTTTTCATGGCCTCTGGAACAAATTAACAAGCACCTTGACAATTTAATGATAAAGGCTTACCACGATGTTATTGGATGCTGTAAAATCAATCAGGTTCCCAATCGAACAGCGGCTTTAATCCTTGCCATTCAGAGAATTTCAGACGCGATCATAATCAGGGGGATTTACCCCTGACCTGATTGTCCATGCGCTGGTTATCGAGAATAATTTCCCTTTGGTAATAGATGCCGCCGTCCAAGGACCCTTTGCAACAGAATATGGCGCCTAGGATTGAGTAGGTTATGTTCTCCACTTTAGGGGGTAAAAATAACCAACGAACTTCATTAGGGATAGTTGCTGTTTTATCGCTGATCGCGATCCTGCCGCATATCTACAAACTAACTCTCCCATTGCCGGAATTGTTCTCAGGCTTCCTGTCAGATGATGTTTTCTATTATTACAAGCCTGCCCTAAACGCCGCTTCTGGAAATGGTTTCACCTTTGACGGAGAGAACTACACAAATGGCTTTCATCCCCTTTGGATGGGTATTTGTGTTGGTCTGGGACTCATTACCCATGGACTACATGAGTATCTGTACCTGGCGCTATCTGTAAATATCTTCTTTACCTTCTTATTATCAGTAGTTGTATTCAGGATGGCTGAAGATAAGTTAGGTTTTTATTTTTCATGTTTCCTTATTTTTACGATGAATTGGGTTTACAGGAGCGGGGTAGCTTATTTCTCAGGATTGGAGACCCCTGTTTCACTCCTCCTTTTATGCCTTTCCATACAAGTCTTGACCACACTGGATCTCAAGGAAATCAGGAACGCGTTTTTCGCGGGCGCGCTACTTGGATTAACGATTTTGGCGAGGACCGAATATCTTTTATTCTTACCCATTGTAGCTGTCTATATTTGGGGAAAAGAAAACAGGGAAATGCGCTTTTGGCCTTTGATATTGATGGTTCTGACGGTATTTGTTCTTATTGGGCCATATTTTATGCACAATTATATGACCACAGGCCACCTTGAACAGGTCAGCGGGCTCGTGAAAAGGTTGGATTTGTCCACATGGAAAGATTGGAGCGGTTGTTCCAGATCTAATATTTGGTACCTGCAAGCCATTGCAAACAGCATCTATGATAGGCCTCTTCGTGTTAATTTATTATTGTCCCTTTTCATATTGATTTGCCTATTTTTCAAAAGATTCAGGTCATCAATAGATTTCATTTATGATCAGCGATTCATACTGCTGGGCGTCCTGGCCGGGATAATCATAATTCATCACGCATTCAATTTCGGGCCATGTAAATTCAGGGATTGGCATGGGGCGCCGCTAATGCTGTTTTTTCAGGTTCTTTGGGTGGGCTTATTAAAGGCTGTATGGGAATTTCTCTCAGGTGTGAAAAGGAAAGCGTTTGCTGTATTAATGGCGCTTTTTTTGGTAAGCGCGCTTGTTCAAGCTCCGTATCACGCCGACTATTTCAGAAAGAACAATTACCATTTCGGCTGTCCCAGGCGTTACAGGCATGAGGCCACAATGTGGATCAGGGATAATCTTCCCAAAGACGCTCGTATAGGGGCTTGGAACGCGGGATACTTGGGTTATTTTTCAGGGAGAAAAGTCATCAATTTGGATGGATATATAAATAGCTTGGAATTTTATCAATATCTTTCCGATGGACGGGGTGTTGGGCAATATATATTGGATAAAGACATTGACTATGTAACCGATTATTTCTGGGGCGCTCCTAAATTAGACAAAATCCGAATCAGGGATAAACTCAGGCTTGTGAAGAGATTGGGAAAATGTGAGTCAGACAAGCACGGTAAACCCGCATATATTGATTGGTACATTTGGAAGGTTGAAAACTAAAGTTGAATCCGACAATCTATTGAATTAAAAGAAAAAAAAGCCCGACCGGGTGGTGGTCGAGCTGGGAGACACTTCATCCGGCCGGGCTTATAAAAATCAGTGACCGGTTGAGTCAGCGACTCCATCTCTATCCGGGTCAGCTCCCGGACAATTCACGGTTGTTGCCTGTTCGGTATCTTTAACGGGTGCGGATCATGGCGGTCTCCCGTGCCTGGGCCGCCCCGGTGATAAACAATGTTTAGAAGACGAATCCGAATTCTAGGAATCCACCCTCCATTGCATGATCAAAGACGTACTGGTTGTTGCTCTTTTTCAAGTCAATGAACCTGTAGCCGGATTTCACGTAACCCCATCTACCGCAATTTACAGGTATGGAGTATTTGAGAGCAGCTTCCACGTCCCAGCCTTCGGAGTCATCCATGAATATGAATCCCGCCTTGCAGTGGGAGGAAAAGGTTCCTCCATTGGGAGCTGTTTTCAGACATCTCTGAAATTCAACGCCCGCTATGGCGAGGTCTCCGTGCTGG
>CAZFJT010000100.1:0-8495 GCA_964519135.1 uncultured Syntrophales bacterium
ATCAAGGACCGTAAAATGTCCACGTCTGCGTTAAGGGCTTCCTGGGAATAACCGATTATATCATGGGCAATATCGCTAAGAACCAGCTCCCAAGTCTGCGGATTTAAATCCCACATACCCATATCCGCTGCTTTCAACGCGAGATCCAACCGCTCTTCGCTATCCCTGAGCTTCTTTTCCATATTACGCCTAAAAAGGGCTACCTCTACTGTGCGCTTTAGCTCAAGGGGTGAAACCGGCTTACTTAAATAACCTTGGGGCTCAGTTGGTTTGGCCCTTGCAAAGAGTTCATCTTCCGGATGCGCGGTTAAATAAACAATCGCAGGGTCTTGGAGCTCTTTTATTTTCACCGCGCAATCGATACCATCCTCAGCGCCCTTTAAAGCTATATCCATTAAAACCAGATCTATACTGGCCTCTGAAGCTATCTTCAGCGCCTGGCGAGCGCTGGCGGCGACCCCCACTATGGTGTATCCCCATTTCTCCAAGATCCTGGAAAGGTCCTTAGACAGGATTGGCTCATCTTCCACTATAAGGATCTTGTTAAGTTCCATTTTAGTAAATTATTCCCAATCATTAAAAAATAGAGACTTTTGTGGGTTGCATAATAAGACGGTATGACTTGAAAATCATCCGAATCTCATGGCGCTTGCCCGGATATTATAAGCGCTCAAACAAGACAAGTCACCAGTAAAGATATATTGATTCATATATGATTGTAAAGTCTATTTCCTGAAAGATCCAGTAATTTTATATAGTGAGTCCGAAAATATTATATGGAAGGAATCTTCATTCCGGGCCTATTTTGGGCAGTATTTATGGATTGGCTAAAAGGCATAATTAAGCATGAAAGTTTTTACCATTGTTGAACACCCTATTGTTTCGTACCAAATCAAGCGGAGGAGCGCGTCTATAAGCTCTTGCGCCATTACTTTTTCCAGATACCTATCCCAGCTTCACGGGCGCCCTTTTCCAATTCTTTCATGGTTCCTTCATTGGGACAGTCTTTGCTGAGCCACCTACCGTGACCTAATCGGACAACCTGCCAAGAGAGGTTCGCGTAACCGGGATGGTACACCCAAGCAAGAGTCCGGCCTTCTTGATCTGTCCCATGAGGTTCCACGCGTAGGGTATCTCCACCATCAGCAATCAATTCCTTCAGAAATCGAGCGGATTCCTGTCCTCCTGGCGCCGTCAGTTCAGGGCATTCCACGCACATAAGTCTTACGGGCATTTGTTTGCCCTGGCGCTTTACAATAATGGAGTCCCCATTGACCACTCGCAAGACTTTTGCCTTGAACGCTTCCCCAGTTGACGGAAGCAGCAGACAACCCATTGCCATGACGGCTATAATACCTCTAATCATGAGATCCTCCTTCGATACGGAGTGAAGCCCGGGTAGTTTCTCCTTGGTGAAACTATCAGATAGCACATATGGGCCTGATTGCAATAATTTTTTGGTTTGTTAAAGGCTTAAGTCCATTGTAATTGCCGCGTCAAGTTTGTTGGGGCGCGAAAATCACTGAAATATGGAGACTTGCGTCAAGCGTCTACAGCCTGGATGGAATCGAAACTAAGGCTTTTTAACAGTTATAAACGCACTCACCACAATCCCGGATTCTGCGGGATAATTGGTGTCAAGGAGTATATCTCCCTTGTAATACCTGGCTTTCTCCTTTTCTTCCAAAGTCAGTAAGGCTGAGATCTCTTTTTTCTCACCTGGTTTTACTAATACCTCTTTTGGGGACAATTGGGCGTTTTTAAGCATCCCCCTGATCTTGGACGTTTTTAGTCTTATCTCTTGATTGGAGCTATTAGAGACCTGAATTTTCACATTTACCTCTTCTTGAAATTTGTCCAATCTTGCCACAAGAACATTGGGACTAATGGATATCTTCCGGACCACGTCAGCGTAAACCTTTATGGCATAAATACGGCGCTGTGGATCCGTTGAATTGATGTAAACGGTCTTAGTCTGTTTACCAGGACTCAAACCTTTGGTATCAAATGATATATGTAATGTTGTCCGCTCATTGGGAGGAATCATCAGGTCTTCTATATTGGCTTTTGTGCATCCACAAGAAGTTCTGACCTTGGTGATCTCCAAAGGCTGGTCTCCTGTATTCTTGACCCAAAGATCTTTAGTTTCTTTTTTGCCGTAATGGATCTCTCCAAAATCATACTCATGTACTTCCACTGATAATCTCGGCCCATCAGCCCAGCAAAATGGAGCGGAAAATAAAAAAATCGCCCATAGCGCCTTGATTAGTCTGCTTTTTATCATTGCATATCTTCCTTATCAATTGGTTTTGATGGTGGTTCTAGCTTTAACCAAAAATGTCCACTCTGGAACTTCATCCTCCCTTAGCACAATAACACTACTCCATCAACTCTGTGTGATCAGTCCCGGCTTGAGGCGGCCTGAATAGCGGACCTTCACCGGCCGGAAAATGTGCGCCTATTATTCCCGGCGTGAGATTATGGTAACTACTGGTTCAGTCTATGATGACCATCTATCTCAGGGCAGAGGTTTGGAATCACTTAATTTGAATTATTACCACCGCGTTTGTTGTTCCCTTTGGAACCTTGGAATAATTTACCCCAAAGACTCCGATTCCATCGGCATAATCCGCCAAAGTGTAATTATGATTACTGATCTTGCCGCCTGGACAGCTTTGCATACAGACGATACAACCTGATTTCCAATATGATATCAATTTTTTATGGCCTCCAAACCGCATTTGAACCCCTTTCCCGGACTGGTCTATTAATGCTTGGGTTAAGTTTATTGGATCATCCAAGCCTTGCCAATAAACAAGCACATCAACCGGGGTTCCCTCCACCCTCATCTTGGGGGCCTTGCTCTTTTTGTTATCTCTTTCCTCCCAGGCCTCTTTCGTCAAATTATTTCCTGGCTTGGCGCCCAATTCGATCATGGCTTCATGGAATTCCGAATCACTCACGTACGTTTGGAACAAGGCCTCATCTCCCTTTCGGCCGCCTTCCCAGGTCACTGCGTGATGACCTGGTAGCTGCGTGAACCCGCCCGGCTCAAACCTAGATGGTTTCAGGTTAGCCAACAACCTAATTTCTTTTTTATCTTTATCCACAGTCATGGGTTTTTCACGTGAAAGCCCTGCAAAAAAGTTCTGCGCTAAAGCCATGGGTTGACATAGATTATAGCAAAGTGTAACCATCAGGATGTAAACGACCACTCGTCCAGTCATGGATTGCTCCTCCTAAACGCGATTGTGGTTTTGATCAACAGAAGATATTATAGTCTCCAAATTATTGGCGGTTTCTTTATGGTTATTCCGGTAAAGGTCAATGCCTGACCTTTACTACAATATTCAGACATATATAATTGCACGCGCAAATATGGACAGGAGATTAAGACATGGACGAAGACAAGGCTAGACAATTGATAACTGAAAAGCAGCTAGATGGCAAGCTCCCTTGCGCTCAAGCTTTTAAAATAGCCGAAAACAGCGGGATCTCCCGCGGGCGAATTGGGGAGATCCTCAATGAGATGGACATAAAAGTCACATCTTGTCAGCTAGGTTGTTTTAAATGAACCTTTGCGGCTTATGAATTTGAATTCCCTTTAGATTTCTCCTGGCTGCTTACTTTCCACATACAGCCTCATAAGAACATCTTGCTGGGTCTTGTGATCCCTCAATGTGACCCCTTTGTTGCTGATCTGGGTTACAGTGGAATTATGAAGCTGCATACCAGGAACCACAAAGTAACCTCGACCGTCCGGGTCTTCCACCATACCCTTGAATTGGCCATTGCCAATTCTTATGACACCCACCAATTTCAATTGAGAGCGGTCAAAACGACATAAGGGCATTGATGGCGGACATTCAGTAGGCAGAATTTCCGCTGGCCGTTCAAAGGGATCTCTGGGCGCCACAAAGTTTTGCTGGTTCTCTCTTGCCAGCTTCCTTTTCCCTGCTGGAGACAAAGTACCTGGCGGCCGTCTTTTCCCTTCCGTCTGCGCCTTGGCGCCTGGCTTGCCCCTTCGCTCTCTCTTTGTCGGCTGCTTTTTAGCACGGCGAGGGATGGGCTTTTTGTCCTGCAAGAGGGTAAATGAATCGCCAGAGGCGCTTGACTGAACCTTTGACAATAGAGGCGCCTCCTTGCCGAGCAATTGATCGACTGCTACATGAACATCCGAGCAACTTGATAAAAGAAACATCCCTCCAATTAAGAAGCCCATGGCCATCAGGCGATAAATATTCAATAGTAGCCGCTGGATAATCATTATTATTGAACCTCTGGATCTTTATTTTATATCACCTGCGACGGCCGCGGCGACGTCCTCGTTTCTTCTTGCTCGCATCTATTCTTTTGATCTCTTCAGGAGAAAGACGTCTAAAGGTCACCGCATTAATACTGGCTTGAAGATTCACCAAGCCTGCGTAACGCGCAAGTGAGCTTTCGCGACTACCAGCGCCGCCGGATCGAGACAGAACCACTGATGGAACATTTATAATTCTTGGTAGTTCACTAAGACTGGTGAAAAAGCGTCCCTGTTTTTCGTAATTTCCGTGAATCTCTATTCGAAATGGTATCTTCGCGTAGTAGAGTTTTCTGTTAACAACCTCTTTGCCTGGAGTGAACGTCTTCTGCACCAAAGCCGCCCTTGCCACAAGATCGTTTATCTTTCTAATAAGAACCTCGATCTCTTTACTTTGAGGCAAAGAAGCAACCATAGTCTTCAGCTTTGATTCCAGGTTCTTCAATTTAACCTCAAGTTGAGGCTTTGTTTTTGCTATTACCTTTTCATTGGCGATTGCTATCTTCAGCTTATCTATATCTTTATTAAGGCGGTTGATATAAGAAAGCATGTCAGAGATGACCAGGAAATAAAAAGCCACCAATAGTATTACGCACACTCCCGCTACTAGTGCGGCCCTGTGAAACTTATTCAGCTTGAAATAGAGCTCTTCTGGAGACATGATACTTCCTCAGTTCACGGTACCCGTTATTCTGAAGTCTATTAACCCTGCTCCACCTTGGCGAATTATATGGTGGAGCTTGACATTTCTAAAAAGCGGCCTGTCATCCTTACGTAAATTCTTATCTATAAATGGATCTTCGGTGGTGCAGCCTTTGCGAACCTTTTGCAGTCTCTCAACAAATGTGACCACAAAAACATTATCTATTCCTGAGCCTGTAAGATCGAAGGAATTACCCCTCTTGACAATCTGATTCACCCACACCTCATCTGGGATCGCCATAGACAGTCCAGCCATGAACTCAGCCGGAGTGTCCCTGGTTTCAGTGAGCTTCTTTATAGTATCAACTTGTTTTGTCAGACTGTTAATACGATTTTTCAACTGGGCGATCTTCTTGTTATCATCTTTGAGCTTTTTCAGATCCCTCTTCAGACCTGTCTGCTGGCGCCTGAGACCGCTTATCTGCATGTCAAAATAGAAGTACGTTGCGACCATAAGGGCAACGACAATTACAACAGCGATTCCGGCCATCACCCCAAAGGCCTTTAACTCTCTACCCCTAAGGATTGATCGAATCGGAAGCAGATTGACGCGTACCATTATACTTCCTTATCCCTTTCATCTCTTAAGGCCAAACCAACTGCAACAGCCAGGGTCGGGCCAATGAGATCCAAATAATCCATGTCGAAGTTTCTTTCGTTCACACGAATATTCCTGAATGGATCTATCTTCTCAACAGGTATATTCAGCTCATTTTCCATGGTATCGGAAAGACCATAGGTCTGAGACGCGCCTCCAGAAAGGAAGATCTTCTGGATAGGATCATAGGAGACATTAGTGGAGAAGAAGTCCAAGATTCTCTGAAGCTCGGCGGTAAAATGCTCAACGGATCTCTGGAATATCTTTCTGAGGTTCCTGGCGTTTATCCCATCCAGGTCTGCGCCTCTTTTTATATTCTCGGCCCTGCGATAATCAACATCAAAGAATCTCATGATTTCTCTGGTGATCGAATCCCCACCTATGGGCAAATCCCTGGTGTACTGGGACGCGCCTGATTTTAGAATATTGATGTTCATGGCTGC
Organism: uncultured Syntrophales bacterium; assembly: GCA_964519135.1. Classification (GTDB taxonomy): domain Bacteria; phylum Desulfobacterota; class Desulfomonilia; order Desulfomonilales; family Desulfomonilaceae; genus CAZFJT01. The sequence continues at coordinate 6,047 of CAZFJT010000100.1, forward strand.
CGCGCCCACATTAACCAGAGCTACAACTTCCTCTTGCACACTTGGGTAACAGAACTCATACATCACCTCCAAAGCAAAGGGATCCACATCAACAACTACCGGCTTTAAACTCAGAGAATTCAAAAGATCCATGTACTCGCCCATGACTTCCTTTTTAGCCGCGACAAGTACCACATCCATTTGCCCTTCTTTTTCAGGGCGATCTCCCATAATAAAAAAGTCTAGGTTAACTTCTTTGATATCAAAGGGGATGTAAGGCTCAGCCTCCATCTCGATCTGCTTTTCCAGTTGATTATCGCTCATCGAGTTCATCGTAACCTGCTTAATGATGACCGATTTACCGGAAAGTGAGGAACTGACTTGTTTGAGCTTTGTCTTTGAATTGCGAATCAGGCTGTTTATAGCCGCGCCCACAGCGTCAGGCTTTTTTATGGCCTTATCAGCTATCGCGCCGTCCGGCAAAGGCGCCATACCTGCAAATGTAAGATCATGGCCTCTCTTTGCCCGGTCTATTTCCACCAGCTTCACTGCGCTGGTCCCGATATCCAGTCCCAGTAGATTGGTAACCGCCATTTTAAATCCTTCTAAAGCCGGGCATAAAGCCCGTGTCTATTCGCTACGCCTATACTACAATAAATGGCAATATTAGTCAATGAAAAAATAGGCAATTAAGGCATGTTATGCAGTTTGGGTAAACCTACTGCTCGATTACAGCTTAGACCCTGATCTCAAGGAATCGAAAACATATACCGTTTCCCCTGGATGGGCCATACCTAGCTTCCTCTTAGCTTTGCGCGCCAAAGTAACGCTATCGTTACGCAATAGGGTAACTTCCCTCTCCAGGCGCCTTATCTCCTTGTTGAGTTCTTCATTCTCACTGGTCAATTGTGACCTTTTTTTTTCAAGATCGAGTTTTTCCAGAGATCCCTGGGGACCCATCAGCAGACCTATCAGCGCCACAATAAAAAAAATTAAAACAGACTCCATATATCTGACAACAATTCCCAGGATAGGTTTCATGTGAAAACGCTTTCATTGGTGCGAATTGGTCTGGAATTTAGACCCCGCGGACCGATTAAATATGTCCAAGCTAGGCCACTACTAATTATCTAGCACAATCACTTAGAATTATCAAGTCATATAGATTGTTTACATATATTTTATATTATCTTTTGATTAATATTTATTATTTTCCTTTTTCTCCTGCTGTTTATTATAGATATATAATTGCTGTATTTATTTTAAGGTTTGGAGTAGATTTCCTATAATGTCACTAAATGTTTGTGTTTTATACATTTTGTTTTTATGATTAATTGCTTGGATTACCAGTGGCCATACTCCTCCTTCAGCCTCAAACCACTCTACCCCTGTTTTGGTTTCAGCAAATTCCGACGCCCTGCCTTGAAACGTAATGGATCCTCTTTCTAAAAAAACTATTTTTTCAGCGCAAAATAGGTCAACCGGATCTGATGTTACTTGGAAGATGGTGATGTCAAAATCCCTCTTCATATTATCCAATATGAGTCTTATGGATTTTCGATTTATGATGTCAAGCATGTCTGTTGATTCATCGAGTATAATCAACTTGGATCTCATGGCAATTCCGGTGGCAAGAGCCGCCTTCTGACGCTCACCCCCTGAAAGAGTGTGAATCAGGCGATTTCCCACCTCTTTCATGTTCAACCAATCCAGCGTCTCAGAGACCCTTGTCCTTCGCTCTTTATCCCCTAACCCCAAATTTCTCAATCCAAAATCCATGTCATCGTTCATGGATACTCCCACAATGCAATCGTACGGATCTCCCCCAATGTAATAGGGCCGAACAGCCTCTTTATCCCCATGATCCAGAACATCAAATATTCGGCCTGATTCAGGACTCAATTCCCCTGCGATCAATTTGCACAATGTGGTTTTTCCTGAACAGTTCTGTCCCAATAAGCAGTAACGGGCGCCAGCGTCAAGATCCAGGCTGACGTTCCGGACAGCCTTGCCCGTGGAAACCGAATAACTGTAGGTCACATTTTCCAGAACTTTCATGTCGCGGTTCTTATAATTTTTACTGGAATAAGGCTGTAGAGTAAATCGCAGGCGAGACTAAGGGCCTATATGATTCATATGCAATAAAAAACCGAGATATTTACACCAATGAGCGTTTATCTCGGTTTTTTCAACTACCTGTTTAATGTCTTTTGGCTTGGGTAAGCGCTTTTCTCTGTCTCTATAAATTCATTACTTATCGCCCAAGGCGCCCCTGATCCTGTCTCTTATACCTTTGGTTTCTTTGCCTTGCTTGGTCTCAGGCGCCACTTCCCTTTTTTCCACAAGCTCGATAACTGCCATTTCAGCGCTGTCCCCCTTACGAGGTCCCTTTTTTATTACCCTAGTATATCCTCCATTGCGATCAGCGTACCTAGGAGCAATGTCTTCAAAAAGGCGCTTGGCTGTACGC
>CAZFJT010000101.1:0-8428 GCA_964519135.1 uncultured Syntrophales bacterium
ACTGAATTTGACGGCTCTCCAGCGGTCATTTCAGTAGTTAGAGATATAACCGAACGCAAAAAAACCGAGGAAGCCTTTAAGAAGAGCGAAGCCAGATTCAGGGCTATTTTTGATAACGCGCCGATAATGATTAACGGCTTTAATCCTGACGGAGAACTTATCCTATGGAACGGTGAGATAGAGAGACAGCTAGGTTGGTCCTTTGAAGAAGCCAAGACCTTTGATACGCTTTCTCTGTGCTATCCGGATAAACGCATTTATGATCAAGCAAAAAGGGCCATTCAGTCCGGAGATGGCATTTTCAGGGAATTCCACCCACGGACCAAAGATGGTGAAACTCGCTGCCAGCTATGGGCAAACTTTTCATTACCTGATCACAGTGTCATATCAGTGGGTCATGACATTACCGAATCGAAAAAGGCTGAGGAGGCCCTTAAAGAGAGTGAACATCGCCATCGCACTCTATTTGAAAAGCATTCCGCTGCTAGACTTATAATTGACCCTGATACAGGTCAAATAATAGACGCCAATCCTGCGGCCCTGGATTTCTACGGGTACAATAGGCCCCAAATCAAGCAGCTAAAAATAACTGATATCAATGTTCTCCCACAAAAATCCGTTCATGAGGAAATGGAAAATGCCAAACAACAAAATAAGGGCCACTTTGAATTCAAACATAGATTAGCTTCAGGGGAAATAAGGGATGTTGACGTTTATAGTTGCCCTGTGGAATGGCATGGTCGAACCATTCTATATTCAATAATACATGATGTGACCGATAGAAAGAAGGCTCAACACGCCTTAATGGAGAGTGAGGAGAAATTCCGCCTTGCTTTCGAGTATTCTCCGGACGCTATCTTCTGGGCTGACCCTGAAAGCGGTGAAATACTCAAATGCAATAAAGCTGCGGAAACCCTCTTGGGAAGATCTCGTGAGAATATCGTGGGGCGCAATCAAACTGTGCTTCACCCGCCCGAACAGGCAAAGGATTATCAACGGTGGTTTAAAAGCCATATTGAAGAATATATTCCTGACGTGGAATGTGAGGTATTGAACAAAAATGGAGAACGCATTCCTGTGCGAATAACAGCCAAAGCCACTGAAATCTCAGGGCGGCTCATATTACAGGGAGTTTTTCGCGATATTAGCCAGAGGAAGGAAAAAGAGCGGAAGATCAGAGAAAGTGAGTCTCGACTAAGGGCAATCTTTGATTTCATGCCGGTTTTATTGGTGGCCGTGGACAGTGATTTGAATATTGTCGTGTGGAATAAAGAATGCGAAAGGGTTACGGGGTACTCACAGGATGATATGGTCGGTAATCCAAAGGCCCTTGAGTTGATCTATCCGGATGAGAACTATAGAAAAGAAGCGATTTCCAAAGTTAAGTCTTTGGGTTTGGATTTCCGTGATGAGGAAATGACTCTGCAAACCAAGACCGGAGATTACAAGACAATCTCATGGTCAAGTGTGACATCACTTTGCCCTATTCCCGGTTGGAGTCAATGGGCTGTAGGTATTGATATTACAGCCAGAAAAGAGGCCCAAGATGAACTTATAGCCACACGAAGGCGTCTGGAATTGGCAATAGAAGCTGCAGATCTTACTATCTGGGATTATGACTTAAGAACAGGGACAGCGTTCAGGGATGAGCATTGGGCTAAAAGGTTAGGATATAAACCTGAGGAGATTGAGCCCTCAATATATGGATGGAGCAGAATATTACATCCCGATGATATCGACCATGTGACAACTGCCTTCAGAAATTACCAGAATGGTCTAAAACCGTTTTACGAGAGCGAACACAGACTCAAGAGCCGTTCAGGGGACTGGATGTGGAATCTCACGCGGGCGAAAATAGTGGAATGGGACAGACAAGGCTTGCCCTCCCGTCTCACGGGCGTCAGTTTAGACATTACCTCCAGAAAAAAGATTGAGCTGGATTTAGAGAATAGTGAGGCTGAAAAAGGCGCAATACTGAACGGAATTTCGTCTCCTGTATTTTTCTTGAACAGAGACCTGGAAATAATATGGGCAAACAAGGCCACTGAAGAAGCATACGGGACAGGCGCTCGCAATATTATCGGAAGGAAATGTTACGAGATTTGCTTTCAGAAAAAGACCCCGCATAATGGTTGCCCAGCTTTGAAAACTTTTCAAACAGGCCAATCAGAACGAAATGAATTTGTAAAGGACAATGGTAGAATCTGGGGCGCGGGATCATCGCCTGTGTTCTCTGAAGATGGAAAAGTCTCCGGGGTGGTTTGCATCTCAAAAGATATTACCGATGAAAAAAAGGCCCACGAAATCATGGTACAATCCGCAAAATACAAGGCTGTCGCGGATTTGACTGCTGGCGTGGCCCATAATTTCAATAATCTGCTCCAGGTAATCATTGGTAACACTGATTTGGCCGACCTTGACCTCAAGTCCGCAGATTTTCCGGCCTTGAAATCCAGGTTAATTGAGATAAAAACAGCCTCCCAATTCGGCGCTGAAACTATCCGTCGCCTCAATAGGTTTGTTAGAAGGGATCAGCCAAAAGACCAATGTGAGATAGGTGTATTTGACCTGTCCGGTCTTGTGGAAGAAGTTGTATCAATGAGCAAGTCCGTGTGGAAGACAGGGCCTGAAAACCGAGGTTTAAAAATAAAAATGAATATAGAGCTTGGGTCGGACTGCTCAGTGAGAGGCAGCAGGGCTGAACTATTCGAGGTCATTCTCAATCTTATCAAAAATGCGGTGGAAGCCCTACCAAAAGGCGGAGATATCAGCATAAAGACCTATCGTGAAAATGATGGAGTTTTCCTAAGCATTCAGGACAATGGCGTAGGCATACCCAAGGAAAATATGAAGCGTCTTTTTACACCATTCTACACTACAAATGCTGATATAGGCAGAGGCTTGGGGCTTTCCACATGCAAATCCATAGTTAGAACGTACGATGGCGAAATTACAGTTACTAGCCAGGAGGATGTTGGAAGTCTATTTACCATAGAATTGCCCTACGCTATGGAACCCTCGCCTTTGGAACCAGCAAAAGCCACGGTCAATTCTGCGCCTGATAGCCTTTCAGTTCTGCTTGTTGATGATAATCAGGCAATACTCGGCACATTGAAAAAAGGTTTGGAGGCGCATGGGCATACGGTATTTGCCGCTCTTTCTGGACGCGAAGCATTAAAAATTTATGAAGAAGAGACTGTAGACGCTGTTGTGTGTGATCTCTCCATGCCGCAGATGGACGGATGGCAAGTGGGGCAAGTCATTCAGGAAAGGACCCTTAAATCGGGCTTGAATCCAATACCATTCATAATCTTTACCGGTTGGATTGATGAAGCCCAGGATGAACAAAAACTTAAGGATTCAGGCGTTGACTTGGTGGTTGAAAAACCCATAGGGCCTGAAAAGTTGCTCAAATTATTTTCAGAATTGATCTCTGCAAAAAAATACCGGGAATTGTGACTACAAGGCGGGATCTTGGTCAACACATGTCTAATCCGTATAAATGCAATGTGTAGAGCATGAAATACACGGATCATAAGCTCGCACCAAGGTCTCCAGTTTGTGGCCGATTAACTCCTGACTCTCATGGGCAATTACTGGAACCATCTCCCGCATATCCGCCTCTAAGCTCGCGAGATTCTGCCCAGTGGGTATAACATGATTGACGTAAGTGCAAATTCCCTTTTCATTATAGTGGTATTCATGGAAGAGCACGCCTCTTGGCGCCTCCACTGAGCCGATACCAACGCCGGATCCTGGCGACACCTCAGAGAGCTCTTCTTGGGCGTTAATACCTTCCATGGAAAGGGTATCCACGATCTTAACGCTCTCTTCCAGGCAATGAGCGCACTCCACAAGCTGTGCTATGGTGTTCATAAATGGGTTATGGCAAGGCGGCGTCAGACCAAGTTCCTCTGCAATGTCACGGGCGGCTGAACTTAGCTGGGGGAAGTTTAGGTTTACTCTGGCCAGCGCGCCCACCATGTATGGTGAGCCGCCCATTGTGGCGTGTTTGGCTGTGGAATGCTCTATAAGACGCTCTTTAATGATGTCGGTGTAATTTTCTACTGAAATGGTCCCGGAGTTACTGGTTTTAAGATCTCCATCATAAAAGGCGTACTCGTCCGGTCGAGTTAGCGCGATGTACTCCTTTTCCCGCTCCAATGATGGTATATGAAGCGTGGCGAACAGTTTAGCCGCCTCCCCAACATCGGCGATGGCTTCTGTAAGTCGCTCTCTCAGAGCATTAAGGCTCTCCACTGAATGGACAAAGGAAAAACCGCCCACCTCCATTCCTACTGGGTGGGTATGCCTGCCCGCCACAACAGCCCCTAAATCATAGCCCAACCTCTTTAGACGCATGGCTCTGAGCACTGTTTCCTTGTCGGTCTCAATTAGCTGAAATACGCTATTAAGTCCCATGAAATCCGGCATGGCCAGAAAAAAAATGTGCAGCGCGTGACTTGAGATAGTCTCTCCATGAAGGGCCAATCGCCTAAGGAGAGCCGTCTGTTTACTTATTTCCACACCAAAAGCCCTTTCCGTGGCTTTTAGGGCCGCGCATTTGTGGGACACCGAGCAGATGCCGCAAATGCGGGGCGCTATGTGAACTACCTCAGAGTACTGTTGACCCCGAAGAAACCCCTCAAAGAATCTGGGCGCCTCAACAACATCAAAGCGTACGCTCTGTAAACTACCGTCGGTTATATGGGCGACAATGTTACCGTGACCTTCAACCCTTGTCACATGATTAACTTCAATCTTTTTTGTATCAGTCATCCAGGGCTTCCTCTCCCAAGTTCAGGTCCGGCCAATTGTTGTAAACCGACATTTTTGCTTTGATTTCTTCGCGGCTGAAATAATTGCGGTCCCGCGCGTTCTTCATAATACTGTGCAGATCTTCCCGCTCAATCACCCTAAACGCAGCTTCAGCATTTGCTTCGTCAATAAAGCCTCGGCAACCGTGACACGGATCTCCATAGGATGTACAGATCGCGTTGCATCCGCAGCGGGTAACAGGACCCAGACAAAATACGCCCTTTTCTAAGACACACACATTATCCTTCAACTTGCATTCCACGCATACAGGTTGATTAGGAGGAAAATAGCGTTTACCCATGAGGATGCTTTTGAAGACCATCACGAACTCCGGTAGGCTCAATGGACACCCATGGACCTGGTAATCAGTTTCTACCACAGCGCTTATGGGTCTCGCGGATATTGTGTCCAGAGGCATATCAGTGCTGTACACCATTTCGACCAGGTCTTGATTGGAGAACCTGTTTCTAAGCGCGTTATGGCATCCGATGCTAGCGCAGGACCCTAAAGAGACCAATGTTCCGCAACGGGACCTAATATCTTTGATCCTCTGAATATCCTTTTCCCTGCATATACTCCCCTCGCAAAAGGCGATATCGTAATAATCGGCCTTTCCTGTCATGGCCTCACGCCATTCCACTATGGTCACATGGTCCATAAGTGTCAGCAAGTTTTCGTCAAGCTGGAGTACAGTCAGTTGACAGCCTTCACAGCACGCAAAATCGAAAAAAGCCACAGTGGGCTTTGATGGCGTCTTTATCACAAGAATTTCCCCTATCAGGCCTGATCAGGGTCAGCCGCCCAAACTTCAATGGCCTCGCTGCGACCTGTGAGATCAGAGTATCTGAATACCGGCCCGTCTTGACACACATACAGATCATTTAGCTGGCAATGCCCGCACTTTCCGACTCCGCATCGAAATCGCCGCTCAAGTGAAAAGTAAATGCTGTCTTCTGTGAAACCTTTCTTAAAAAGCTCCATTGCGACAAATTTGTACATAACAGGAGGACCGACCACGATTGCCCTGGTCCGGGAGACGCTCTCCAATTGCAGTTCACGAATAGGTAGGGTAACAACCCCAGTGGGACCCTGCCATTCCTCATCCGGTTCGTCCGCAATTACAGTGAGCTCAATTCCCGGATCCGCTCCCCATGCGGCAAGATCCTCACGGAACAGCATCTGGGAAGGTTTTTTCGCCCCGTACACTATCACGATACGCCCGTACTGGGCACGATAATCTATCATGTAAGTGATGAGTGATCTCAGGGGCGCAAGACCTATACCTCCGGCCACTACGAGTATGTCTTGACTCTTCATTTCATTAACTGGAAATCCGCGTCCATAAGGACCTCGAATACCCACATGTTCTCCAGGGGCAAGACCATGAACCGCACGAGTAACATTACCCACATCACGAACACAAAGTTGAAAATTATTCAGGCTAGGTGAAGAACAGACAGAAATCGGCGCTTCACCGTACCCGAATAAAGACAACTGAACGAATTGCCCTGGGGAATGCCCCAAAGCCCCGCTCTCTGGGGCCAAATCGAGAAGCGTTTCCCTGTGGGTCAGTTTTTCAGTGCGCAATACCTTTGCCATAGCGGGCCGGTAAAAGACTTTCTCCAGATGTTTCGGAATGCCCTTGGGCTCACTCATGATGTGCGCTCTCCCTGGCTACGGTAAGAATGCTATTTGTCACGTCCACAATATTGATGTCCGCAGTACACGCTCTGCTGCATCGACCGCAGCCCACACAGTATGGGATTCCCAGCCGTTGATACAAATACATGAACTTACGTTTCCATCGGTGTCGGACTCGACCCTGACGGTCTGCTCGAAAGTTGTGCCGTCCAGCGACCATACTGAATTCCAACAGTTGACAGGAATCCCATGTGCGACGCCGAAGTCCGGAATCCAGCGAAAGGTTCAGCTCATCATGCATGTCAAAGCAAAAGCACGTGGGACAAGTGATATTGCAGGATCCGCAACTGTAGCACCTGTCGGCCGTGTCTTGCCATACCGCTGTGAGATCGCTATCAGCAAGAACTTGGGCCAGCCTTTCCACAGGCTCGTCCAGTGACGCGGTCAGAGCTGAACTCTTCATGGAACGCCAGTGGCGCCAATGGGAGATATCCTGCTCACTGGCCGGTAATACAGAGATCATTTCAGTGAGGTCTTTGCCGGCCTCTGTGTGAATCTCCGTTAAGAAGCCTCGTTCTATTGGGGTTAGGAAAAGATCGCAGCCATACCGGGATTGGATTGATCCCATAGACTCGCAAAAGCAATATTCATCGGGCATGCAGTCCAAGCCGATAACCACAGCCAATTTACGGTCTGCGGCCCACCTTGCTTCAGGGGGTGGATGGCTGTACGCCTTGTCCAAGGCTTCAAGGCCCGCAAGGTCGCATGGGTGCACGCCCGCCAGAACGAACCGAGTAACGTCGCTTATGAGATCCAGATCCGGCCGATCCCCCATGGTGAATGTGAAAAGTGGCTCTGAGGGCTGAAAAAACGCCTTTTTCGGAGGCAAGGTAGTGGTCACATAATCTGTGACTAGATCATCAGGCGCGCTCAAGAAGTCAAAATGAATGAATCCGGGCTGGTCCTTTCGCTCCATAGGGGCCATGACGGGCTTTTGCTCCATGACCCCATTCAGGAGATCTCGAATCATTTCCTCTGTCAATACACACAGTTCCGTCAATTTTCCATCTCCCGGGAAACCGGCTACCTAAGCGACTACAGTGATGGGTTCCCTTTTAAGCTTGACAATCGCCGGATATGGTCACGTTCCTCAGCAATGATTAGATCAATATTCCCATGATCGGACTCGCGTACCACTTCCTTCATGCCCGAGTAAAACAAAATGGATGATTTCTCCAGCTCCAGCGCGATGTCTATGGCCCTGGCTCGATCGGTTATTTGTCGAGCTGTCTGCTCGGCCTCTTCAGGACTTGAGAATACTTGATCCTTCACAAAAGCGTCCAAATAGCTTCCGGCCTCGCCCTGATAGGACTCTGGGAGCTTGTGTTCATCAAGTCCTGATTTCATGCCTGAAAATATTTCAATATGCTTTGTTTCTTGGTCGATCATGAAACGAAATACTTCCTGTATCTCAGGGTCCTGAACCTTTGACGCGAATGCTTTGTAAAAGGCCAGACCATGATGCTCCATTCGGACAGCCATGTCAAAAATGTCCGCTGCGCTAAAGACTTGTTTTTCAGGCAATGCTCCTCCTCATTTATAGCCGGCGGTCACTGACCTAACTTCTCCTTAAAGAAAGACGCCACATCATCTCCGAAATCCTTTCGGATATCCTCAATGGTGGTAGCTCCACTAAGCTCGGTTTCAAGGTTCTTGTATCCAATCTTATCCGAGCCGGGCACTATCTCCAGCTCCACTGAACCGATCTGATACATATCGTCTCCCACGGCTCTTATGTCATTTCTGGAAAATGTTTTTGCCATTTCTTACCTCCTTGGTAAACAGTTTGGAGCGGTTCTTTTCTATAAGATAACGCTCGTTGCAATAACACAGAACCTTCTTTGAAATTTATTCACTATACCAGTTCTCAAAATTAAACGCGAAATGGCTCATAAAAATATGTCCATAA
>CAZFJT010000102.1:0-8428 GCA_964519135.1 uncultured Syntrophales bacterium
GTCCAACAGGTTCGTGTACGTCTTCCGCGCAGCCGCCCTATTCCTGGGTTGTATTGCTTTGCTGGAAATTTGGGGACAGGCCGAATTACCCCAGTATTTGTTTGTAACAACATTAAACAGCCTCTCTACCTTGGTGGGTTTTGTATTGTTGATGTATCTGGCTTGTGGGGCAATGGAGTGGTTCGTTCGCAGTGTAGTTGAACCCAATATGGACTTATCGCCTGAAGAGAGTGAGTTGGTAATCAAAGATACAGGGCGGTTGATTTACGCTGCGCTATTGGGCTTATTACTGTGCATCTTTTTGGTTGGCTGGGGTTTCTTTGAAACTATCCAGGCCGCAGCCGCAGGAACCTTAAAAATCGGCTTCACCATAGGAACAATAAGTATAACCGTAGGATCGGCGCTCTCAGCCGCGGCGGTAGTTTATCTAACTTTAGTCGCGTCTCGACTTGTACGCAGGTTCCTTGAAAGGCGTGTTCTGAATAGAAAGCGAATGGAAAAAGGCGTAATCATATCCATATCGGGCCTGCTACACTATGCGCTCTTGCTGGTCGGCTTCCTGGTCGCGATGGTTGTAATGGGATTTGATTTGACAAAGATAACGATCATTTTGGGCGCTTTGGGAGTCGGTATCGGTTTTGGTATGCAAAACATCGCCAACAACTTCATCTCAGGTTTGATCCTTTTGGTGGAACGTCCTGTAAGAGTGGGGGACTACATAGAACTGAACGGGGCCTGGGCCGAGATTAAGGGAATAGGGCTCAGGGCCACTAGGGTTACTACCTTTGACAATGCGGATGTGATCGTTCCAAATGCGGAACTCATTACCAATCAGGTCACCAATTGGACTCTCAGTAGCCGTATCGTAAGAATCATCATTCCAGTGGGAGTGGCCTATGGCTCTGATATTGACGCTGTGAAGGAAAATCTCCTGGCCGTAGCTGCGGAAAATCCGAGAATCGTAGGATCTCCTGCGCCCCAGGTACTGTTCCTCAGCTTTGGGGAAAGCTCTCTGGATTTTGATCTGCGCGCATGGGTGAGGGACGCGGATGAAAGGCTCATAGTGACGAGCGAGCTCCATGACGGTATTTATCGCCGCTTTCATGAGGCAAACATTGAAATTGCGTTTCCTCAAAGAGACATTCACTTGCGCAGCGTTGATAGTTCAGTCCGTCCGCTTTCTTTTGATAGAGCCCAAATTGAAGATTCGTGAGTATTAACAGGTGTTTTTCAGGCCCATGACACTCGGATCTTACAGTAACAAGCGCGGCGCCGCCCGTTCACGATAACCGTAAATCCTCATTAATTGGGGGCAAGGCGTTGAGCCTGTTGGCGGGAGATCCGATTCGCTGCGTTTAAATTCGCAAGCTCAACAAACTTCGCTCATGGGACTCCCGCCGCTTGGTTCGGCTCACGCTACTTCCATTCCCAGATTCTCTCCTCCCTGCAGCCAACAACTGAGGGATTACCGATGACCATTTACCTTTCTCGCGTGGTATGCGCTTATGAAGTACCATGGCGCCCAAGCGAATGGTTACGGTATTTGTCAAAAAGAGTCCGGAATAGTCCTATTGTCGCGCCCCATGTTCTTTTAAATATTCTACTATTTCATGGTGTTTGTTCATTTTAGCCATTTTTAACGGGGTCAATCCGAACTGGTCTTTAGCGTTCACATCAGCCCCGGCGCGGACAAGGGCCTTAACAATCTCCATGCTTCCCAAGACCGAAGCGTTCATTATTGGAGTGGTTTTACCGCCGCCGGACAAGTTCGGGTCAGCGCCATTTGCCAGGAGTATCTGTACCAGTTCAGGTTCGTTCTTCATACTGGCCGAGATTAGCGGAGTATCTCCCAATGGACCTTTGATATTGGGATCAGCCCCATTCTCCAATAGAAACCTTAATATATCTTCCCTGCCTTTTCTCGCAGCGTAAAAAATTCCAGGAACATTGTCCGACCCCTTTGAGTTTATGTCCGCTCCTTTTTCCAGAAGGGCCTGAACCTCCTCGAGACTGCCTGCAAAGCAAGCTGAGACAAAAGCGGCGCCCAAATCCTCCGCTTGAACTGCGGACGCGGACACAAAGAAGATTATTCCCAATATTATTATAATAGCTCTGCCATTTGATATATTAGCGGTTTTCCGTGAGATTATCATCTATGCCTCCTCAAAGTTTTTTTTAGTAGTGAGGATTGAAGATATGTACACTCTCTGAATTTCATTGGGCGGATGCAGGCATAGCCATGTATGCGCTTCATCGTCAGAATAGCTTTGAGAACTGGCTTCATTTGCCAAAGGGTGTTCCATAACCTAAAAGTCCTTATCCCGACAATCGGCCCACCACTGATTCGTAAGCTTCTCCATGTGGGGTTCATTCGCATTAGCAATTCCGGTGGTCAGGAAGAGGGTCAAAAGGGGCGCCAATAAAGCCCTCGCTGGCATAACAAACCTCCCATATAGTAATTACATGCGTTTATAGCGATCACTTTGAATGGTCTCACTTTTTCAAAGTACCATTGGCGACTCTGGATGGTCAACATCTATGTTCATTGGCATAATTTGGATTTTAAATCATTGCGGACGAGGATGTTTCGTATATACAATATTGGTTTATTCGGGCCCCCAAAGACGCCCTAAAGGAATAAGCGCTGAAATGCGCGGCAAAGAAGCTACTGGGTCAATGGGCGCGCTATTTCAAAAATAGATTTATTTATGCCTTATGGATGGAGATTATAAATATGACCAATAATGAAATGCTTAAGAATTTCGTAAATGAAGTGGCCGATATGTGCAAACCTGATCATATTCATTGGTGTGATGGCGCCCAATCCGAATATGAACTGATGATAAGGTTGATGGTCCAGGCTGGAACAGCGATTCAAACAAATGAAAAACTTCGGCCCGCCAGTGTGCTTGTAAGGTCTGATCCTGCGGATGTGGCCAGGGTCGAGGACAGAACCTTCATATGTTCCAAAAGTGAGGAAGACGCGGGCCCCACCAATAATTGGACTGATCCTGAAGAGATGAAAACCAAACTCAGGGGCTTATATAATGGAAGCATGAAAGGCAGGACATTGTACGTGATTCCCTATAGCATGGGCCCGATAGGATCTAGGATTGCAAAAATTGGGGTCGAACTCACAGACTCCCCCTATGTGGTCGCGAACATGCACATCATGACCAGGGTTGGAGCGAAAGTATTGGAAGTTCTCGGTGATGATGGAGAATTTGTCAGAGGTATTCATTCAGTGGGCGCGCCTCTTGGCCCAAAGGAAGCGGACGCGCCGTGGCCTTGCAACGCGGAGCATAAATACATATGTCACTTTCCTGAGACCAGAGAGATATGGTCCTATGGATCTGGTTATGGCGGTAACGCACTATTGGGCAAAAAGTGCCACGCATTGAGAATAGCCTCTGTTCAAGCCAGGGATGAAGGCTGGCTGGCCGAACACATGCTAATCTTAAAACTCACCAGTCCTGAGGGAGATGTGAAATATATAACCGGCGCATTTCCCTCGGCCTGCGGAAAAACCAACCTGGCAATGCTTATTCCAACGATTGAAGGTTGGAAGGTTGAGACAATAGGTGACGACATATGCTGGATGAAATTCGGAGATGATGGAAGATTATACGCGATAAATCCAGAGGCCGGTTTTTTTGGCGTGGCCCCCGGTACAAGTGAAAAGTCAAATTTGAACGCAATGCTTGCAGCGTCCAAGAATTCCATTTTTACCAACTGCGCAATAACTCCGGATGGAGATGTATGGTGGGAGGGAATGCAGGACCAAGATCCTCCGGAGCTTATGGACTGGTTGAGGAGACCTTGGACTCCTGATGATGAACGCCCGGCCGCTAATCCAAATGCGAGATTCACCACTCCAGCGGCCCAGTGCCCTGTGATAGCCCAAGAGTGGGAAGACCCCAAAGGCGTGCCCATTGACGCTATACTATTCGGCGGTAGAAGGGCCACAGTTGTTCCCCTTGTAACAGAGGCCTATGATTGGTCCCACGGTGTTTTTATGGGTTCCATAATAAGCTCTGAGACAACGGCCGCGGCCGCGGGCAAGGTCGGCCAACTCAGGCGTGACCCAATGGCGATGCTGCCTTTTTGCGGTTATCACATGGGAGACTATTTTTCACATTGGTTGGAGATAGGGTCCCAAGGCGAGCAGGGGAAGCTCCCCAAAATCTTCTATGTGAACTGGTTCAGGCAGGATGAGAATGGAAAATTCATCTGGCCCGGATTTGGAGAGAACAGCAGGGTCTTGAAATGGATATGTGAGAGGGTCGCAGGAAAGACTGAGGCAATGGATACCCCTATAGGCCGGATTCCCAGAAAAGAATCACTGGATCTGAAAGGACTTGATCTTTCAGACGCTGCTATGGATCGGCTGTTGGAAGTGGATGTTCAAGGCTGGATGAATGAGATTCCTTTGATCCGGGAATATTATGAAAAATTCGGAGAAAAGGCGCCCAAGAAACTATATGAGGAGCTTCATAATACAGAGGAAAGGCTGAATAAGGCTTAGAAAGATCTCAATAAAATATATCACTCAATATTTTTTTATTTTGACCAGCAAATATATAAAGTTATCCCCGCGGATGATGCTCGGAATGGAGTTCCTTTAGCCTGGTTTTTGCCACGTGGGTATATATCTCAGTTGTTGATATATTGGAGTGGCCGAGCATTATTTGAACCGACCTGAGATCAGCGTTGTTTTGAACCAGGTGAGTGGCAAATGAATGCCTAAGGGTGTGCGGGGATAATTCCTTGTTTATGCCTGCTTTTATAGCTAATTTTTTTATGATTTTCCAAAACCCCTGCCTTGTCATGGGGCCGCCTCTTCTGGTAACAAACAGGTATTCGGATCTTTTATTCTTTAATATAAGCGGCCTGGCTGAATCCAAGTAAACGGAGACACACTTGATCGCGGGCGCTCCCAATGGGATTATCCTCTCTTTGGACCCCTTTCCAAACGCCCTGACACACCCCATTTCCAGGTCCAACGCGTCTATGGTTAAGCCAACGAGCTCTGAGACCCTTAGCCCTCCCGCGTATGTGATTTCGAGCATCGCCCGATCCCGAACTCCTTCGGGAACGCTTTGGTCCGGCGCGTTAAGCAGGGTCTCCACTTCTTCTGTGGTTAGGTACTTTGGTATATTTATTGGGGTCTTGGGAGATTCGGTTAATTCAGAGGGGTTTTCCAGGATCTCATTCCTTTCAAAAAGAAAGGCAAAAAAGCCTTTGGCCGCTGAGATTCTCCTGGCCCTTGTTCTTGGACTCAGACCGCTTGAAAGGGTAGAGGACAGGTAAAGTGAAAAAGCCTCTTTGGAGATTCCCCCTGGAGATTCAATATTCAATTGGGACATAAATCGAGCCATGTCCATGAGGTCCGATCCATATGAATTTACAGTGGCCTCTGCAAGCCCGCGCTCTGTAATGAGGAAATCAAGGTATCCGAATATGGCTGTTTCAATTTTATCGGCTTTGCTGGTCAATGATAATCCAATAGGGCTTGTTCCACGGCCTTCAGGTGTTCCCTGAGTCTGTTTTTTATCAAATCGAGCCTGTCAAAATCCACGACCTTTTTACCTGATTCATCTCGAACATAGAATATATCCGTTGCCCTGGCGCCATCTGTGGCTATTTTGGTCAGGACGATGTTAAGGCCATGTTTGAATATTGATCTTGTAATATCATAAAGGAGACCCGGTCTGTCCATTGCCGTTACTTCTATGATAGTGGCCCTGTCTGAAGCCGCGTTGTCAATATCCACTTTTATAAAGGACTCATGGCCTATGGGATGCTTGGAGAACCTAACAGTAGTCCTCTTGGAAGCCACAAGCATATCCGCGTCAACACGTCCCGCCACAACACCGCCGAAGTCATCCTTAAATTTCTCCCACCTCTCTTCGTCATCCAAAGGCCCTTCTGGGATATCGTTCACATGGAGGGTGGCTATGCTGAGATCTCCTATGGAATGGCTCCACGCGCTCAGAATATTTATGCGGTTCGCGGACAAAGTGCCGGCAATCTTGAAAAATAACCCAGGCCTGTCCTTTGTAATAAGGGTTATGGAACTATATCCGCCCCTCCTGTTATCAGCCTTTACGGCTATCAAGTCATCTTGGTCCAGACTGGTTTTTCCGGTATTCTCCAGGTACTCCCTGATTGATAAATAATGATCGGCTATGATCTCAGGGTAGAAGTCGAGAAGATATCTTGAAGGCGCGGCTTCAAGGTATTCCGTTAATTCAGGGCCTCGATGTCTTTGATCAACCATTGTGGGCGCCACTTCCTTCACCCCTTCCAGCCAATTGGAGAGATTGTCTTCTTCATCATGCCCCCCCTGTATAACATCAAGGGTCCTGTAGTAAAGCTCCTCTAGCAGCATATGTCGCCAGGAATTATAGGACGCGGGACCAGTGGCTCTCAGGTCCGCGTGGGTGAGTATGAAAAGCAAGTCTAGTCTGGGGCCGTAAATGACATTCTCGGCAAAACGCGCCACCAGGGATTCATCGTGGAGGTCCTTTTTAAAGGCCAAATGTGTCATTGCCAGATGATTACGTATTAGAAAACGCACATCATCCTTAACATCTTCAGGAAGGCCAAACTTATCCAGGACCGGCCCTGCGATCGCCTCACCCCGGACTTCATGACCTGAGCCCAGCCCCTTGGCTATGTCGTGAAAGAGCGCCGCCAGATAAAGCACAGAGGGATCTTCGATCCTGGAGCATATTGTGTGAAGTAATTTATCTTCATCCGGGCCTTTGCCGCGTCTAAAGAGGTCGATATACTCCATTACCATTATAGTGTGTAGGTCCACTGTGTACTGATGGATTGAGCTGTAGGAAGGCAGGAAACGAACCCACGCGAAGTCCGGGATGAAGCGCTCCAAAAAGCCTATCTTCATCATGGTATTCATGGTCTTGCCCACTGATGGAGGGCCTTGGAGTATCTTGATAAAACTCTCGCTGGCCTGATGAGAGTCTTGACATTCCTCGTTCACCAGTTCGAGCTTGTCGATCATTCCGTCTACCAGCCTTATGTCCAGTTCGCAACCAGTACTTACTATTTTGGAAAACGCGGTGAAAAAGTCGAGGCCGGAGCTTCCGAATTCTTTGGGATTGTCATGATTTACGCCTCCAGCTCCCACGTAATACCCATCCCCAAGTGTCAGCCTTTTTATTTCCGGCCCTGTATCGGGTCTTAGCCTCAATCTTGTTTTGGCGAGCACCCTCCTCCCAAAAAAATCCATTATGGCCGCGTGTCTGTAATATTCTCTCATAAAGGTAACAGCGCTAATTCTTTCAACAGAATCCAGATATCCCATCTGTCGGGCCATCTCGGTTTGCGCGGATAGACTCAATCTGTCATCGCGTCTGGAAGACAGAAAGTGTAACCTTGTCCTGACTTCAGACAAGAATCGGATACCTTCAACCGCTTCCAGGACCGCTTCCAGATCACAGATCCCTTTTTCAGATAAATCCATCAGGTCCTGACAATCCAGGAGCATTCTGGCAAGCCAGTTTATAAGCTGCATATATCTAAGTGACCCAGGGCCTTCTTTAAGATTCGGTTCAAGCAGATATATGGTGTGGCCGTACTGGGCGCATGATTTTGCGATCTCCGTTTCAATCCTCAAATAGAGATCGAATTGATCAGATCTGTTTATCATCATTTGTCTACGATCTATCAATTTTGATAAACCGCCTTCATCCCCCCAAATGAATCTTGTATCCATGAGCGATGTTAGCACGGCCAGGTCATTATCAGCCTCTTCTTCGCATACGACAACAGTTCTGACTGAGTGTCCCACTTCGATCTTTGCGTCCCATAACATGTACAAAATGTGTCTTATTCCCCGGAATATTCCTTCTTCCGCTCCTTCTGACCTTAAGAAAAGGATATCTATATCCGAGTATGGGCTCATCTCCATCCGACCGTATCCGCCAAGGCCGATGATCGTAACCTTGTCACGCCAAGGCTCAAGAAACTGGTCCGCCATCTGCTGAAGAATTTCGTCATACACGGAATGCATTTGGAAGTCACCCGGGTTAGCCTTCCCTTTTTGGCGAAATTGCTCCAATTCATCCTTTATTCTCTTTAGTTGTTCAGCTCTATCATGGGTTGCAAAGATGAATCGCATTTTATTCTCTTTTCGGTTTGTTATAATGCCATAATTCCAACTGGAGGAATCATGAATTTGCGCCTATTAATCAGCAAACATGAGCCACTTATTCACCTTGAACAAGGAAAAAGGCCATTAAATTGGGGGAATTATTATACCAGTCCCATTATTAAACGTCATATGGCTATCAAATTAATCACAAATATCATAAATTACTGGGCTCCGCCTGGCCTATAATCTGCTGCGGGGCCTGGCTTGACGCTTCAGGCAGAACCCGTCCCCAGGTCCCATTAGCTGTAT
>CAZFJT010000103.1:0-8364 GCA_964519135.1 uncultured Syntrophales bacterium
GATCATGTGAAAGGTTAACATGTAGTGACCTTTCCTGTGGGCCTGATCGCCAGTATGGTTCTGTCATGAATACAGCTTGTTTAACCGTCTCCGAAAGATCAAAAACAGCCCCACTAATAGTGGACGGGTTTGTGTGTGGCCTTGCGAATTGTTGCAATCGTCTCACCGTCTCAGAGCCCATTCTGGCGCTTTCCAGAATCCTCTCAAGGTTCGATCTTGCCTGGTCGTACGCGCCTATCTCCATATCGGACAGTGTGAGCTGAGTTCCACCGGTTACTATTTGTAGAAGGTTATTGAAATTGTGAGCCACACCACTGGCCATTTCGCCGACGGCTTTCAATCTCTCGGTTCTGAGAAGTGATTCTTCTGATTGGCGCCTGTGTGTGACGTCCCTGATCACACAAACCACTTTATCTTCCGTAGGAGATGAAGAACGGCGAGAGGGTGAGGCGGTAACCTCGAACCATCCATAGGAACCGTCCTTCCGACCCATCCTGAAGATCGTGGGTTCCACAACGTCCCTGTGGAAGGCATGGGAAATCAGATGATCAGCAGCCGATAGATCAGAGGAGTGGACAAATTGCCTTATGTTGCTGCTGATAACCGCTTCGCGAGTATAGCCCAGCAGCCTTGAACATGCGGCTGAACACCAATCAATCGTGCCGTCTTTTAAAATCGTCAGGATCATGTCGGGCGATTGATCTAATATGTCCAGAGATACGTCCACCACATTCCCTGTATTACAAGGCCAATTCCATAAAGGCCCGCATATGGGTTGTCAAACGCTTGTGCGACCCTAGACTCCCTTAAACAGGACAGGGAAACCTATTCTTGTCATCCCCTTTGGGTGTTATTCCAAAATAGTAAGAATCCCAAGTAATTTTGTTTTTGGCGCCTAAGACCCTTTTATTCCCCTTCAAACCTTTACTTTACCAATTTAGATGTGTTCAAGCAAGAGATGTTAGACCTTAATTTTTATAAGTTTGGATTTCCATTTTGTAGGGAAATAAGTAAAATTGATGATAAGTAGCTTTTGTAAGGTAATTGCTTCTTAGGGACCCCATCATAGGGCCAATAATGCTGGAACCGCATTGCCATTGGTTCATGGTAAGCTCCAACCGTGATCGTAGGCATTTTTGGTCACGATCGGGGATGTTTGGAGGGTAAGTTGTCTCACCCTCCATTGGAACCGGGCGCAGAAAAGCTTTCCCGGATAACTATTACTATTCACTTACAACTGGTTTTCCATCCTTATATTTTATTGTGGCGTTAAGGTGTCTGCTCTTAAAGCCCTTTTGTTTGAGGAGCTGATCGGCTATATAACAAATAGCGCCTGTGTTACAATATGTTATTATCTCCTTGTCCTTGGGTAATCCTGAATCGTCCTTTTTGATCTTTTCCAAAGGTATATTCAAGGCCCCCGGAACCGCGCCCAAATTAAACTCCTCAGCGGATCTCACGTCTACTATGACTTTGTCCTCAGGCTTTTTCTCAACTATGGCCATGAACTCCTCTGCTGAGATTTCGCCTTTATTGGGCTTCTTCTTGAAAGCAATCTTCTTTGGTTGGTCGCCCTTGGCAATCTTGTAGCCGGCCTTCTTCCAAGCCTCAAATCCACCGTCGATAATCGCGGGCGACTTGTATTTCCATGTGTACAGTGTTTTAAGGGCCTTGACCGCAGGGTCGGTTATTCCGGACTCAGTGCAAAGCGCTATTCTAACCTTCTTGTACTTGGGAAATTCCGGTACGGTCTGTACTATCTCATCAGCGGACATAGCTGTTGAGTATGGTATGAATCCATTGTCCCGCGCTTCTTTGTCTCTAAGGTCCAAGATTATGAAAAAAGGAGGTTGGTCAGGATCCTTTTCCGCGGCGGCCACCAACTTCTGAACACTTTTCACGTTGGTGACGGCAGGCTTTCCGGCCTTTTTCCAGGCCGGCATTCCAGCAACATATACCTTTACGTTTTTATATCCCAGGTCTTTCGACTTTTTTGCGGATTTGGGGCTTAGACTGCATGTTTCTCCGCCACAATAGAAAATCAACTGTGTGTCCTTGTTTTCAGGAAGGATTTCCTTATGCTTTTCATCCCAGCTAGGGAAAGGCAGAGACACGGATGTGGGAATGTGGCCCTGTTCGTATCTTATGCCTGGTCTCGCGTCAACAAGTAAGTAGTTCCCCTTCTCAGGTCCTTTGTCCACAAGCTCTGCTACGGCTTCTGTATCAATTACATCCTTTGGATCTACCTCAACCACTTTAACTGTAACAGTTTTGGCCAATTTTTCTTCGCCCTGTTTCTGGAAATCCACCACTAGATGAATGCCAGAGCGAAGTTTACCGATTTCCTTGATATCTGTCTTCTTGATCTCGGTGTTTTCATCGAAATTCAGTATGACAGGGCCCTTTTTGGTCATAAGGCAAAAGGTCTTGAATTTATTTGTTACCCTTTCCAGTTTACCTGTGATTTTTCCGGTGTCCTTGGCCAAAAGGCCTGTTGGCGCAAGAAAAAGAAGCGCCATGCTCAAGCTAATATAGAAGTAGAACCTTGGAAGGGATCGTCTCATTACATTACCTCCATTTAGTTAATTTTGAGATCGTCTGTTGATGATTATTCATAGACTCCAATATTGTTATATATTAATTATACATTATAAACAGGCGCGCTGGTTAGTCAAGTACGATTTTACTTTTTGTCATGATTACGGCGATTAATGGTTTATTGGGGCGCCTTTTTCAGGAATGAGTCTACGCATGTGCGAGAAAAGCTCAGAGAACTGAATTGGTTTTTCAAGAATCCCATCGATTTTAAACTGTTCAATTTTGGGGTTGTCATCCAGGTGACCGGACCATCCGGTCATGAGCAGGAACGGGGTTTTTTCCAAGCCCTTGCTCTCATTTATTACCAGCATTTTTTGGGCCACTTCCCATCCGCTCATACCTGGCATCATCAGGTCGCATATCACCAAATCCACGTGCTCCCTTTCAAAATACTCCAGGCCCTCTTCACCGGATAATGCTTGGATTATTTGATGGTTCATCCTTTTGAGTTTACCTGTTATCACATTGAGTATCGGCTGAAGATCATCTATCACAAGTATCGTTTTCGGGCTTATATCAGAACCGTTATATTCCATGGTGGGCGCATTGACAAGCTTACTCGAGGGTAGTTTTACCACGATTGCGCCTGGATCGTTCTCATTTCCTGAAACGGACATACGTCCCCCGTGCCTGTTGACTATACCAAAGCTGGATACAAGCCCCTTACTTATTGATTCCATGGCTTCAGACCAGTGGGCCGAGTCAAATACTTTTTGGAAGGTATTGTAGTCAGGGCTTTTTTCAGGCTCGGAAACCTGAAAAACAACTTGATCATCTTCCTTAAAGGTTCGCACATTAATCGCGCCTCGATCATTGATGCTTTGAATGCTGTTTTTTATCAGGCTTATCGCCACTTCCATCATTTCATCTTCCTTGCCCAAGATAAGGCACCCAGGAGTCAGATAACTTTTAATCTCGAGATTGGAATCTTGTATCTTGTCAGTGCTGTTCCACCATAAAAGGGTCAGTTCAATGGCTTTCGCGGCTACTTCCGATAGATCGAAAGTCGAGCCCTCTGTTACCGGGGAATTTGATCTCGTTGCAGAGAAGCTCTGTAATAGCTTGACTGTTTGAGCGCCTCGGGTCGAGCTTTCGATTATCTGTTCAAGGGATTCCCCGATGCTGTCATAATTCTTTGACGGCAACTCTCCAAGGGCGATACGGGCCTCCCCAAGCACTATCTGGAGCAGGTTATTAAAGCTGTGGGCCACTCCGCCGACCACATCCGCTACTGCGTCAAGCCTGGCCGATCTGACCACAAGATCTTCAGCTTCCTTGCGCTCTGTAACGTCCCTTAGAAACAAAGCCACTCCACCGACGCCATGCTCGGACTCTTTAACAGGTTGTAGGGTCATTTCATAATAATAGCCGTTATCCATGTCTTCAGTCTTGGATGGATTACCACTGGAGAGAACTTTCTCAAAGGCTTCACGCCGTTTGTGTGATGTCTCGCCCCTGAAAAAATCGAAGAATGATTTGCCTATGAGGTCTTCTATGGCATAGCCAACACGTTCGGCAAGAGTTGAGTTTGCTGCGAGAAACCTTCCGGACGAATCAAGAAGGGCCGCCATATCGCTGGTAGCGTTGAGTATGGCCTCCAAGCTTTCCTTGACCTTGATCAGTTCCTTATCCGATTTTCTCTTTTCCTCCATTAGCTCGTGTTTTGCCAGTGTACCTTGCAACACCGATGGAATAAGGTCCAGATAGAGCCCCTCAATGTCTTTTATCACATAGTCTGTGGCTCCGAGCTTCATTGCTTCCACAGCAACTCGCTCATTGCCCGCGCCGGTGATCATTATGGTTGGAATCAAATCTCCAGTGGCTGAGAGTTCGCGCACAGTATCCAATCCTGTCATAATCGGCATTTGGTGATCCACAACCAGGAGATCGTACCTGTTTTCTCTCAACATACTAAGGCCTTGGCGCCCATTTTCAGCGTGATCAACTTTATAGCCCTCTCGTTCCATTTTCCGTCTGAAAAGAGTCGCCAGTCCAGGATCATCTTCCATGTACAGTATACGCAATGGCCCCTGCTCAGTCATATCAGGCTCTCCATAGGCTGGAAGAAAATGTCTACAAATAAGGTCAAATAATTCAATTAATGAAAATGGAGCTTTTCAAACGGTTCAATTGTGCTCCCTTTCAATTAGTTTATTCAAAACTTGTCTTGTCTTCATCAGTAGTATAGCAGAAAGGGTCCTCCAGGTTGAGGCTCTCCTTTTGCGCGGGTTCGATGTTTGCGCCTTCCAATGAGGCGCCGCTAAAGTTCGCGCCATTGAGTATGGTCTGGAAAAAATCAACTTTGTCCATGTCAGCAGCCACTAGATTTGCGTTAGTCAGGTCCGCGCCTGCGAGATTAGCTCCCGGCAATATGCATCCAACTCCATATACCATTGTTAAATCAGCGGAAGTGAGGTCCGCCCTGGTCAAATTCGTTTTGTAAAGTGTCGCGCCAAACATTTCGGAATACGCAAGATTTGATCTTGACAGGTTCGCAAGGCTCAGATCAGTCTCGCTGAGATTGGATCTGCTCAAGTCAGTGGAAATGAGCTTTGCGCCCGCCAGGTCTGATTTTGAAAGGTTTACCCCCCCGAGATCGGCCATTGTAAGATCAATATTCAGGGCCAGGGCTCTTTCCACAATATGTCTTATGGTTGGTCCCTCTCCGCTGAATATTAATTTGTTGTTTTCCCTGTGTCTTATTTCAAATAACCTTATCTCGGATGATTGAGGCGCCTGATCCAATTCATTTTTATCTATGGAGCCTCTTGCTATGAGAGCGGACAAGATATTTTGGAGTTCATGGGAAGAGAGATTATGCTTATCTATTATTGAACGCCGATCCAGTCGCAGCTTAACCGATCTAAGAACATTGGCCAATTCAAGCTCGGAAGTTTCGTACTCAGTTGGAGATCCGGTCATCTCTTCCCTGTCCACTACAACTGTTCCATCTGAACCGCTGGATCGAAATTCTATCTCATAACGGCTTATTAAGCCGGATTTCACCAATTTTGAAAAAAGGCTTTGCAATCCCCTAGCTGAAAGCCCGAATCTTTTCATCAAATCAGCGTCATCCATTCCGCTCCTTATTGAGGCTAAAGCATCCCGGGCCTCTATTCGGGTTTTTCTTGTAAAATGGGGATAGTCCATATTGGGGCCCTGTGGCGGGCCGTCCATGGCAACCGTTTCTGAGGTCAGAGAGACCCTCTGGGCCAGATCAGCTCTTGAAAGGTGTCCTGATGAGACAAGTTTATTGAATAGGCTTCTAAGTCCCCTGGAGGATATGCCGAACCTCTCCATAAGAGCTGTGTCGCTTAATCCAAGGCGAATCAGCTTAACTGCTTCAGTCGCGTTCACATTAACGCGTCCGGAAGGCATGGTTACATCTCCATAGACTTATAAAGCTGATAACAATCCATCTAAAAGTCTTATACTATACTAATCTTATGATCACAGTCTTTAAGTTAATACTATACGACAAGACAAATTACCAATCAATCCATTGACCCAGCTCATCCTCCAATTCATCCTCAAATCTAATACCAGCCAATATGTCGTCTCTCCTTCTGGCGGCCTCCATGACCAAGTAATCCCCCGGTTTGTCCAAAGTGATCTTTGATGGTTCGCTCCAAGGTCTATTTACGAATTTGCCTCCACGGAAGGCCAGGCATTTAAAAAGGGCCTCTTCTCCTTCCAAATTCCGGCAAACAGCGTGAACCACATTTCCGTTCCTGGCGAATATCCTACCTGTTTCGCCTCCCTCTGAGAAAACCTCTAAAACAGTAGGCTTTCCTGAAAGTAGCACAAATTGGAGGTATTCTATGATGTCCACTTTGTCCACATATCCTGAGAAGTCTTCTTGCAGGGCAAGGCTGGAAGGGGAAGTTTTTGATATACTCTGATGTTTCTGACGATGTTTTTCGGTTATTGCTCCGCCCATGAAAAAATCAGCCATTAAAAAATCCGGTAAAGCCAGATCTATGGTAGTTTTTGTGTGAACAGCCTCTGGCAAGGTAGGATCCATACAGTTATGCGCGTCCTGGACTATGCATATGCCACCCATTCTTCTCACAAAATCAGCCCCCTGAGCGCCATCCGTGCTCCCTGAGGACATAAGCGCCGCGACCGCCCTGTCTGTGGCCACACCTGCCAATGATGAGAGAAACCGGTCTTGCGGGCCTTGTTCCAATCTGGTCGGAGGCGGATGGAAGCTCAACATGATCTCTCCCTGTTGTCCCTCCTCCACTATTACATGGTCTTCTGTGGAACACATGTAACAGAAACCGGTTTTCAGACTTTCCGCGTCTCTCGCGTCTTCCACGGGGATTCCGCTGTGCGCGGCCAAATATGCTATAAAGGACCGAACGTGGGTCTCTGGAGCGTCAATATTTGCAATAATGATATCCTTAAAACCAGAGTTCATGTTTGGGGTTATTCTTAACAGCGAATAGTAGCATCCAATTCCTGCGCAAAGCCCTATGATTCTCGTTTCCGGCCCTGGAGGCCCGTGACGTTGAGATGTTCCTTGGTTTGATTTGCGTGATCTCCTGGTGTAAGAACTCCTTCCAGCTCCTATCAAGGCGGCTCTTTTTACTCTTCTGATTATTTCTTCACTCTGGCTGTCAAGGGTCCTGTCTCTCATCTTCGAAGGTCTTGCAATCGCGTCAACAGCTCCGTACCGCAGGGCGTCAAATGTTGCCCTCGCTCCTTCAGTGGCAAAAGCTGAAATTATGACCGTTGGTATGTGGTATCGAACCATTATGTGCTTAAGCGCAGTAATGCCGTTCATTTTTGGCATCTCAATGTCCATGGTGACCACATCGGGTTTGAGCGCCTTGACCATTTCCAGCGCTTCAAGTCCATTTTTGGCAAGACCTACAACCTCCATTTCATCACTTGAGCTTAGGATTCCAGCCAACTGCATTCCCATAAAAGCCGAATCATCCACAACAAGAGCCTTGATTTTGTCTCTTGAAGATCGTTCAACCATATCACTCTCCATGGTTTGATTGACGCAAGTTAATATTCATAATTCCGCGTCCAAATATCTCCATCATTTTTATAGTCTGTGTTTGCATGAATTAAGCGGTTAGCGCGGTTTTGATAGACCCTAACGCTATAATGCATGCAATTTTCGTTCCGTCAACCAGGCGCGGCTGCGTCTATAATAAACAAATAAATTAAAGCCTTACGTGGCGTCATCAAAATGGACGTTCAGCAAAAATGTAATTTGATAATATAAGTGCGTGATCATCACTCAGTATGAAATTCTGAAAGCAGTATAATCAGTATGATAGGAATATCATTGTAGCGTGAATACCACGCTTGGTGTGTTGTTTTTACATATCACCGGGCAAAAGTGTAATCCCTCAGTTGTTGGCGGCAGGGAGGAGAGAGGAGAGAATCTGGGAATGGAGGTAGCGTTAGCTGTATCGGATCTCCCGCCAACAGGATCAACGCCGCGCCCCCAATTACAGAGGAATTACGGCAAAAGATTATCTCTGGTTGATAATAACGATAAACCAGTGTATTAAAAACTTCACAAATCACATTATAATGCATTAAGCCACAGGAATGGAGAATAATTCTCACTGGCCGTCATGAAAGCGACTATACTTGACCTCATACGCCTGGAATGGTATTAGAAGCTTGGGATCAAACACTAAATTCATTACCTCAAATGGTCTTCGGAGAGCAAGGTTGATATACAAACTTAGATCAGAACTGGACTTTGTCGCTATAGACGATATTGAGGGTGTAGTGATG